>NZ_JAQRFO010000003.1:0-190684 GCF_028598775.1 Xenorhabdus aichiensis | reverse complement strand
AAAAGTATGCTGAATTTTCGATTCATGGGAAGGCCCTGAAACAGAAATTGTTCTTTTTTCCTGTTCTGAATGAATCGATGACTTTGATTGCAGGGGCAATGGCTCAACAGGTTCAGATTTTTCAAAACCATCAGCCAGTGAAGAATAATCAAACGCAGGCATTTCGACCTGACTTGGAATAGTAGGCTGGATCTTTTGATAACGTTCACGCTGCTGCTGTTCAAACGCTACTCGCAATGCCTCTTCCTGTTCCTGTTCCGACGGTTCATCAACGCTATGCTCTACAAATTCGGCCGTCGCTGATTGCTTATGTATCTGAGCGATTTCTTCACGATGCCCTTTTGTCTCTTCTTCAAAATTAGAACCATAACGTTCACGCTGCTGTTCAAGGAATTGCAGCCGCAACATGTCTTGCTGCTGTTCATCCATTTGCTGTTCATCAGTTTCCGCAATAAGATCGCTTTGTTTCTCTTTTTCTTCCCGTTGCAGATGTTCAGACAAACGCTGAGACGGTACTTTGACACCATATAATTCACGGCGGGTAGGTATTCTAACGGGATTCGGCCGCGGCATTTCAGGGCCAATACCCTGTTTCATCTGAGGAGTTTTCATCACAACAGCAGCACTGGAAACACCAGCGGCCGCATTTTTCAGATTATCATTCGGAGAAAAAGTAAACGACTCTATCACATCATTTTGTGGCTGTATGTTTGTTGCCACAGTGCTATCTGTAGATAACTCTGATTGTGCAGTAATCTGTGCAGTTTTACTGAATTCTGATTCTGTATCTAATTGATAATCAGCTGGCAGTTCAAATGAATAATGAACAGGTTCTTGATCTTCTTCAGTATGATCCGATTCAGTTTGTACTGATTCCGGTAAGGCAATGGCTTCCTGAGCAATAGATTGCTGCCTGTTTTCGTTTTGCTGCACAGGCTGAACCTTTTCAGGTGAACTGCTCTCCTGCGCTGTATCCATAGCTTGAGACGCTGAATCAGCCTTAACCAGTTCCACCACCGTTGGCGCACTCAACAGCACGTCATCTTCGTCAACTTCTACAGCTTTAGCGGCAGGTGCTGTCATGCCTATATCATCTGTGTTTACATTATCAGCACGATTTTGCCCGCTGGCCAGATGTTCAGGAATAACCTCGTCTTCCAGTTCACCATACTCAGGCTCATTGCGACTGCGATTTACCATAAAACTGAGTGAGTCCAGAATAACCGCACCAATTTTTTCCGCAATAGTGAGCCATGACCAACCTGTAAATAATGTGAACCCAATAGCCCAGACACCGAGCAGCGCTAATGTCGCCCCAAGAACATTAAACCACGGCAGAATCGCTTTACTGAATAAGTTGCCGATGACACCACCAGCAGAAAAATCGTTTAAATCATCAATATTGAGAGCAACCAGGCCACATGAAGTTAATACCAGTGCCAAAGCGCCAATGACGCGTAATGCGAGCGTAAAGAAATCAACATACTCTTGCCTATCTTTCTGACGGAAAGCATTCCAACAACCTAAAAACATAAATAGCGGGACTGCATAGGCAAGAATACCAAATGCCGAAAATAATATATCTGACAACCAGGCACCAACACTGCCACCGAAATTATGGACGGGCCCATTCCATGACGTTTGTGACCAGCTGGGATCGGAGGGATTGAAACTGACAAGCGCCACCATAAAGTACACGGCGCAAATAACAATAACCAACAGAATGGCTTCAAGAAGCCGACGGCTACTGCTTATTTTCTTTAACTTAACACGTTTATCTTCTGTATATTCCTGGTTCAAGAAAGGCTCTCCAGGTTTTCCTGTTGATTAAATGGAACAACGCTGAGGATTGCTCAGCGTTGGAACTGTATGCATAAACAGGAGTGTACCTAAGTTTTCCCTGTTTTGCATCTGTACATTTTAGACAAAAGTTTAGCGAGTTTTAATGACTAAACGGTTACTCTGCTTCACTTCTTCCATGACAACATAAGTGCGGGTGTCATTGACGCCCGGAAGGCGCAGCAGGGTTTCGCCCAGTAATTTACGATATGCAGACATATCTGGCACTCGTGTTTTCAGCAAATAGTCAAAATCACCAGAAACTAAGTGACATTCTTGGATTTCTTCAAGTTTCTGTACAGCAGTATTAAACTGCTCAAAGACATCTGCTGCACCACGGTTCAGAGTAATCTCCACAAATACCAGTAGCGATGCATCCAGATAATGAGGATTCAACAAGGCGGTGTAACCAGAAATAAAGCCCTGACGTTCCAATCGGCGTACACGCTCCAGACAAGGCGTAGGTGATAAACCAACCCGCTTGGATAATTCCACATTAGAAATACGGCCGTCTTTCTGCAATTCGTTAAGGATATTACGGTCTATGCGATCAAGATCTTTTCCTGGACGCTTCTTATTATCTATCATCTTATTGCTCTCTCTTTATATTCCTACACCCATAACATTTTCCCTATCTCTCTCAAGCAGTTGAGCTGGAAAAGATGTCTTTCAAAGGCTAAAGCTCAATCTGTAACCAAGGTTTGGGATCTCTACGCCATCTTCTAAAATACAATTTCCCAGAACTCGATTAACCAAAACACGACTTACTAGAACACCGTCTTCCAGAATATTATTTCCCAAAACACTACGTCTCCCAGAAAGCAGCTTATCGGCAATTTTTTTGTTCTATAAGAAAACTACCCACTCCGATTTGTCTATTCTATAGAAACAATTGATTAGCGAGGTAGATAATTATCTCTTACACAGATGTTTTCGCAAATGCACAGCTGATTGTCAAAGTAAATGAACAAAAATCAGAACAACCTACCAAACAAATTTTGAGTAAATCCTTTCCATAGCTTGTTTTATACCTTATACGGATAAATGATGTTCAATTCAGAAAGTTAAGTAACCTGTCCTTACATTCCCATTACATCATAGTTACTATCTATCGGTAAAATCGTTAATAACATAAATATTTTATCTGATAATCGCTTTTTTTAACTTATTATTTCTCCTACAATCCCCAAATCCGCAATATGCGATAATGGAAATGAGGTATTCATGAGCACAGCCAAACACAGTAAACTTATCATTCTTGGCTCAGGTCCTGCTGGTTATACCGCCGCTGTTTATGCAGCCCGCGCTAATTTAAACCCCGTCCTTATTACAGGGGTTGAAAAAGGCGGCCAATTGACCACCACGACTGAAGTTGAAAACTGGCCCGGTGATCCTGAAGGGCTGACAGGTCCAGATTTGATGGAACGTATGTTCCAACACGCTGAAAAATTTCAAACAGAAATTATTTCTGACCATATTCAGAAAGTCGATTTCGAAAAAAGACCATTCCGTCTTTATGGAGATGATCAGGAATATACCTGCGATGCTTTGATCATCGCGACAGGTGCTTCCGCCCGTTATTTGGGTCTCCCTTCCGAAGACGCTTTCAAAGGTCGTGGCGTATCTGCCTGTGCAACATGTGATGGTTTCTTCTATCGTAAGCAAAAGGTTGCTGTAGTTGGTGGTGGCAATACCGCCGTTGAAGAAGCACTGTATCTTGCGAACATTGCAGCCGAAGTCCATCTCATTCACCGCCGTGATACTTTCCGTTCAGAAAAGATCCTCATTGATCGCCTGATGGAGAAAGTCAAGAATGGTAATATCATTCTGCATACCGATAGAACTTTAGATGAGGTGCTGGGCGATGATATGGGTGTGACTGGCATTCGTATTCACGATACGAAAAGTGACAATGCAGAAGAGCTGGATGTTACTGGTGTCTTCATTGCTATCGGCCACAGTCCAAACACAGGTATCTTTGAAGGACAGCTTGAGCTGCAAAACGGATATATTAAAGTCCAGTCCGGCCTGCATGGAAATGCCACCCAGACTTCTATTCCGGGAGTATTTGCCGCCGGGGATGTCATGGATCATGTTTATCGCCAAGCCATCACCTCAGCAGGTACTGGCTGTATGGCTGCACTGGATGCTGAACGTTTTCTTGATGGATTGGCAACTAAATAAACCCTCTTTCCTTAAGGCGCTATTTCGGTAGCGCTTTTTAACAGGGAACATAAGGTTTGGCCGCTGGCAAACAGTATCACCAGCCTTTTTGATACATTGTATCATCACCTGCTAATCAGAAATTTTTCTTATGGACAAAACAAGACAATCTGAACTTGTTCGATGGCTAAGACAGCAAAGTGCGCCTGCCCGTCGGTGGCTTCGGCTATCCATGCTACTTGGCCTCATTAGCGGATTACTAATCATCTCTCAAGCTTGGCTTCTGGCGTCAATCCTTCAAGCACTAATCATGGATAAAATCCCCCGCGAAAATCTCATCGTTCAGTTTCTGATGCTGATAGCCGCCTTTACATTGCGGGCAATTGTCAGTGCTACTCGAGAGCGTATCGGTTTTATCTGTGGCAAGGTTGTGCGCCAACAAATCCGCAGTATGGTTTTGGATAAACTGGCACAATTAGGGCCGGTTTGGGTCAAGGGAAAACCCGCCGGAAGCTGGGCTACCATTATCTTAGAACAAATCGAAGATATGCAGGATTTTTATTCCCGCTATCTGCCCCAAATGGCGCTTGCAACCATTATCCCTCTCTTAATCCTGATGACTGTCTTTCCTGTCAACTGGGCAGCAGGATTAATTTTACTCGTCACCGCTCCGTTAATTCCCCTTTTTATGTCATTGGTTGGATTAGGTGCCGCTGATGCTAATCGACGCAATTTTGTCGCGCTCAGTCGTTTAAGCGGCAATTTCCTTGATCGTTTACGGGGTCTGGAAACTCTACGCGTATTCCATCGCGGGGAAGCCGAAGTTAAGCAAATTACCGAATCGACAGACAGTTTCCGTCACAGAACGATGGAAGTACTGCGCATGGCATTTTTATCGTCTGCTGTGCTGGAGTTTTTTGCTGCGGTTTCCATTGCGGTTGTTGCCGTTTATTTTGGTTTTTCTTATTTGGGAGAATTACATTTTGGTAGTTATGGTCTGGGTGTCACGTTGTTTGCAGGCTTCCTCGCTCTGATTCTCGCTCCTGAATTCTTTCAGCCACTGCGCGATTTGGGTACGTTTTATCATGCAAAAGCCCAGGCTGTCGGTGCCGCAGAGTCGCTTTTTACTCTGCTCAGCAGTGATGGAGAACACGCTGTATCCAACGGCGAAAAAATGCTGCCAGATACAAAATCAGTGACTATTGAAGCGAACGAACTGGAAATCCGGTCACACGATGGTCATCATCTTGCGGGTCCCTTGAGCTTCACGATTGACAAACATCAGCGGATTGCGTTGGTTGGGAAAAGTGGTGCCGGGAAAAGCTCGCTGATCAATTTATTACTGGGGTTCCTGCCCTATCGCGGCTCTTTGAAAATCAATGGAATAGAGCTACGTGAGCTGAATCTAACCAAATGGCGTGAGCAGTTAAGCTGGGTTGGACAAAACCCACACCTGCCAGAGCAAACACTGCTCGATAATATCCGTCTTGGTCAATTTGACGCAACGCAAGACCAGATTAATGATGTCATGGAACGGGCTTATGTCAGCGAGTTTATTCATGCTCTTCCTGAAGGCGTGAATACAGTCATTGGTGACAATGCAGCCCGCTTATCTGTTGGGCAAGCTCAACGCATCGCCGTAGCACGGGCATTATTGAACCCCTGTCAGTTATTGTTGTTGGATGAGCCGGCAGCCAGTCTTGACGCCCATAGCGAACAACGTGTGATGATGGCATTAAATCAGGCATCCAGTCAGCAAACCACACTGCTGGTCACTCATCTGCTGGAAGAAACACTGGAATATGACCAGATCTGGGTAATGGAAAACGGGTTAATCATTGAGAAAGGCCATTATCAGAGTTTAAGCCAATCTCAAGGGGCATTTTCCCGTCTGTTGTCTCATCGCAGCGTGGAGCTTTAATCATGCGTATATTACTCCCATTTCTCGTACTCTATCGCCGCCACTGGTTTCTCATCAGCTTGGGCATGGTATTAGCGATTGTAACCCTGTTAGCCAGTATTGGCCTGCTGACGCTTTCCGGCTGGTTTCTTGCCGGTACAGCCTTAGCAGGATTCGCGGGGTTATATACGTTCAACTATATGCTGCCAGCCGCTGGTGTCCGTGGTGCAGCTATTTTCCGTACTGCTGGCCGTTATGGTGAACGACTGGTCAGTCATGATGCTACTTTTCGCGTATTGGCACATCTACGCGTTTTTGCCTTTCAGAAAATTTTACCGCTGTCTCCGGGAGGCATCGCCCGTTTTCGTCAAGGCGAACTGCTGAATAGAATCGTTGCGGATGTCGAAACGCTTGATCACCTCTATCTGCGAGTTATCTCCCCTGTCCTTTCAGCGTTGGTTGTGATTGTTGTTCTGACTTTTGGCTTGGGTTTTCTTGATGTCACCCTCGCATATACCCTAGGCGGTATTATGCTGGGGCTACTGATGATATTGCCTTTTGTCTTTTATCATGCAGGAAAGCCTTATGGCAGAGACATCACCCTACTGCGCGGTCAATATCGTACATTACTGACTAGTGCGTTGCAGGGGCAGGCTGAGTTGACCGTGTTTGGTGCACTTGGGCGTTTTCGACAATCAATGACAGACGTTGAATCCGATTGGCTGAAATGCCAACAACAGCAAGCCAACCTGACGGGGCTTTCTCAAGCCGTTATGATTTTCGCTACAGGCATGACAGTGACTCTGCTACTTTGGCTGGCAGCGGCAGGTGTAGGGGAACATAGCCAACCTGGAGCACTGATAGCTCTATTTGCGTTCTGTGCTCTCGCTGCTTTCGAAGCTCTTGGACCCGTCACAGTGGCATTTCAGCATATGGGACAGGTTATCTCATCTGCAACCCGTGTTTCCCAGTTAATGCATCAGGAGCCAGAAGTCACTTTCCCTGCTCATGGGCCACAAACAACGGACAGTCTCAATCTTGAGATAAAAAATATTGACTTCACCTATCCTGAACAACCTCTACCAGTATTGAAGAATATTTCACTGTCCTTGACATCAGGCGAGCATATCGCACTATTGGGGAAAACAGGGTGTGGCAAATCGACACTTTTGCAGTTACTGAGCCGTGCATGGGATGTTGATCACGGCGAAATTTTACTTAATCAACAACCTATTTCCCAGTATGACGAAGCCACACTGCGATCAATGATGTCTATCGTTCCTCAGCGGATACATGTCTTCAGCCATACCCTGCGTGAAAACCTCTTGTTAGCCAAACCGGATGCCAGCGATGATGAGTTAGCAATCGTACTCAAACAAGTGGGTTTAGGGAACTTGCTAGACAATAATGAAAAGCTAAACTGTTGGATGGGTGAAGGTGGGCGCCAGCTTTCCGGTGGGGAACAACGCCGTTTGGGGATTGCCAGAGCGTTGTTACACAATGCACCATTAATGCTGCTGGATGAGCCGACAGAGGGGCTGGATGCCGATACTGAACAACAGATTCTGTCTCTGTTACGCCACAGTTGCCAGCACAAGACACTGATTGTGGTTACCCATCGATTAACAGGTTTACAGCATATGGATCGTATCTGTGTTATGGATGGGGGACGCATCATTGAGCAAGGCAGACATGATGTGTTGCTGGCTCAGCAGGGGCGTTATTATCAATTTTATCAGCGACAGAGCTATCCTGAGCAGGAACCATCATTTTTATGTCGATAGCTCAACTGGATAACTCATATGCATTTCCTCATCCAACCCATGCGCTGGTTGAACCAAATGGTTTACTGGCATTTGGCGGTGATCTATGCGCAGAGCGTTTAAGGGTAGCTTATCACGAAGGTATTTTCCCTTGGTTTTCCCCTGATGAGCTTCCCCTATGGTGGTCGCCCGACCCCCGAGCGGTCCTAATTCCGGGTGAATTACATACTGGACGCACGCTACGTCGTTTTATTCGCAAACTTCCTTACCAAATTACGGTAAACTATGCTTTCGATCAGGTGATATATGGTTGTGCCCAACGGCAAGAAGGCACTTGGATCGGGTCTGATGTTCAGCAAGGTTATCAGGCCCTGCATCAAGAAGGCCTGGCTCATTCAATTGAAGTCTGGTATGACTGCCAACTTGTCGGTGGTTTATATGGGGTTAATGTAGGTACGCTATTTTGCGGAGAATCGATGTTTAGTAAAATGGAGAATGCATCTAAGTGTGCTTTTGTGGCATTCTACCACCACTTTTTACATCATGGTGGCCAATTATTGGATTGTCAGGTACTAAATCACCATACGAAATCATTAGGCGCGAAAAATATTCCAAGGAAAGAATTTCTCCAGCATCTTTACCTATACAGAGAACAGTCATTGCAGGCAGGCTGCTGGGCTGCTCAAATGCTGGATTTATAGTCAACATCTAGTGATTTATGCTGTTCACGGCGGGAATGTCGATATCCATTATGAGGAAAATGATGGTTTAAAATACGACATTCCTTTACATAATGAGGGTTTTTCGGCATTATCTTGCCGTTTAAAAACTATGGTTGTTACATTTAGAGGATTAGATGGCCAAAGAAGACAATATTGAAATGCAAGGTACTGTGTTAGACACACTGCCAAACACCATGTTCCGTGTCGAATTGGAAAATGGACACGTTGTTACTGCTCACATTTCAGGCAAAATGCGTAAAAACTATATTCGCATCCTGACTGGAGACAAGGTTACAGTTGAGCTAACCCCATATGACCTGAGCAAAGGCCGTATCGTCTTCCGTAGCCGCTGATTTAGATACTGTTTTAAACACCACAGGTGATAATTTTTTCGACACTCACCTGTGGTGTCACCCGACTATTCTTATCAACTTCCAATACATTTCTTTAAAATGTGGCCTGTTTTATAGCACTGCATCTTCCGATTTCTTTTTACTCGACTTTTGTGCACTTCTGAAATCGTATATCAGTGCCCGTTTGTCTTTATCAAGATTGATCCTAACCGAACCTCCATGTATCAACGAACCAAACAGCAGTTCATTCGCCAATGGTTTCCTGAGATTGTCCTGAATCACCCGAGTCATTGGACGTGCGCCCATCGCTCTATCGTAGCCTTTATCACATAACCACTGACGAGCATCTGCACTCACTTCCAGAGAAACACCTTTTTCATCCAGTTGTGCTTGCAGTTCAACGATGAATTTATCAACAACCAGTTGAATGACTTCAGCGGAAAGTGCATCAAACCAGATGATGCCATCAAGACGGTTACGGAATTCAGGTGTGAAGATCCGTTTGATCTCTTCCATTCCATCGATGCTGTTATCCTGCTCAGTAAAACCAATAGATTTACGCTGTGTCTCACGTACCCCTGCGTTGGTTGTCATCACCAGAATAACATTGCGGAAATCAGCTTTGCGGCCATTGTTATCTGTCAATGTGCCATTATCCATGACCTGTAGTAGCAAGTTGAACACGTCAGGATGAGCCTTCTCAATCTCATCCAGCAACAACACTGAATGTGGGTGTTTGATAATAGCATCTGTCAATAAACCACCCTGATCGTATCCCACATAACCTGGTGGTGCGCCAATCAAACGACTGACGGTATGGCGTTCCATATATTCAGACATATCAAACCGCAGTAATTTTATATTAAGCATTTTAGCAAGCTGGAGAGTAACTTCCGTCTTACCTACCCCCGTAGGCCCTGCAAACAGGAAAGAACCCACTGGTTTATGCTCCTGCCCCAATCCGGCACGGCTCATCTTAATGGCTTCCGTCAATACCCCGATTGCTTTATCCTGACCGAAAACCAGCATCTTCAAACGATCATCCAGTGTTCTCAATACATCTTTGTCACTGGCTGAAACCGTTTTCTCTGGAATACGGGCAATACGGGCCACTACAGATTCAATATCGGCAACGTTGATCGTCTTTTTGCGACGACTGGCCGGCACCAATCTTGTCCTCGCACCTGCTTCATCAATAACGTCAATGGCTTTATCCGGCAAGTGGCGATCTGTAATATATTTCACAGATAGCTCAACCGCAGCACGAATGGCTTTCGCAGTATAACGAACATTATGGTGCGCCTCATATTTCGTACGCAATCCATTGATAATCTGCACCGTCTCCTCAGAAGAAGGTTCAAGAATGTCTATCTTCTGGAATCGGCGAGCCAGTGCGCGATCTTTCTCAAAAATATTACTGAATTCGTGATACGTCGTTGAGCCAATCACCCGAATGCGGCCACTGGACAACAGCGGCTTAATCAGGTTAGCCGCATCCACCTGCCCCCCCGAAGCAGCACCTGCACCAATAATGGTATGGATTTCGTCGATAAAGAGAATACTTTTGCTATCTTGCTCTAACGTTTTTAACAAAGATTTGAAGCGCTTCTCAAAATCACCTCGATACTTTGTACCCGCCAGCAATGAACCAATATCCAACGAATAGATTGTGCAATCCTTCATAACCTCAGGAACATCTTTTTGCACAATACGCCATGCAAGCCCCTCTGCAATGGCGGTCTTACCGACACCTGACTCTCCCACAAATAAAGGGTTGTTTTTACGGCGGCGGCATAATACCTGAACCGTTCTTTCCAATTCATGCTGACGTCCGACAAGCGGATCAATCTGCCCTTTTTGTGCCAATTGATTCAGGTTGGTAGTGAAATTTTCCAGTCGATCTTCACTTATCACCTGCTCCTCCTGAATCGGATTGACACTGTGATGAGATTCATTATCAGACTCATCTTTGCGCGTTCCATGTGAAATGAAATTCACGATATCCAGACGGCTCACATCATGCTTTCGCAGTAAATAAGCAGCCTGGGATTCCTGTTCACTGAAAATAGCAACCAAGACATTCGACCCAGAAACTTCTGAACGCCCTGAAGACTGAACATGAAACACTGCACGCTGTAATACACGTTGAAAACTCAACGTAGGTTGTGTATCCCTGTCATCATTCTCTGATAACAAAGGGGTTGTTTGTGCGATAAAATTTTCCAATTCCTGGCGTAACATCACCAGATCGACTTTGCAAGCCTCCAGTGCTTCTCGCGCTGATGTATTGCTTAACAACGCCAGCAATAGGTGCTCTACAGTCATAAATTCATGTCTGTTATCCCTTGCTTTGGCAAAAGCAATGTTGAGACTAAGCTCCAGTTCTTGATTGAGCATAAGCACCTCCTCCTAAAATCAGTAAGCCAGATCAGACCTTCTCCAGCGAGCAAAGTAACGGATGCTCGTGCTCTTTAGCATACATATTCACTTGCGCAGCTTTAGTTTCTGCCACCTCTGCCGTATAAATCCCGCAAATTGCCTTACCTTGGTAATGGATATCCAGCATGAGTTGCGTTGCTCGTTCAACATCATAAGAAAAGAACTTTCGCAATACGTCAACCACAAACTCCATAGGGGTATAGTCGTCATTGTTAAGAATCACCTGATACATTGATGGTGGCTGTAACGTTTGCTCTGTTTTATCTTCAATTAATTCTTCAATTTTCAAACTGTTATAAAACTCACTCATTGTTCTTCCGCTGGGTATTAACTTTCTGCTAGATTTTAGTATGAACTAATTCATTCTACTGCTATATATTTTATCACTTCATGAAGCACTCTGCTTATCCCCTCTTTGATCTCTGGATAAAGATTCCACCTAAAAATCGGATATCGTTATCTATATCAAACTTTCGCTATTTGAGACAGCTTGAGGTTATTTCTGTGCTTGACGGCGTAATGAATTTCACTACAGTATATTTTGTGAGCACCGCCCTGGCTGGGCGTCTGCTCATATCCTGAAATTTTTAGTGATTCCTAAACCCGAAATCGTGATATGAGGGATAAAGAAGTATGGAAACAGGTACTGTGAAATGGTTCAATAATGCAAAGGGCTTTGGATTTATTTGTCCAGCCAGCGGAGGCGATGACATATTCGCTCACTATTCAACCATTCAGATGGATGGTTATAGGACGCTGAAAGCTGGGCAAAAAGTGAACTTCAGTATTCATCAAGGCCCCAAAGGCAACCATGCCAGCCTTATTGTTCCTCTGGAAGATGACTCGAAATCAAAAAAAGAGTGACCAGATAAATTCGTAATTCCCACGCCACAAATGAATAATGGCTTACTTGTGGCGTGCTATTAATACAAGTTCATTTAGCACCCACCTTTTCTACTGCAATACCGTAGCGTAGCTGTTACTCTTTGACCAGCACCTCTATAGGATCAAGCTGAACGTGGGTTTACGGCGGTTTTTGCTAAGTTCAATTGGCTTTTTCCTGCAATTCTCAACTGACACGTAAATAAATACGTTTAAGGGCTTGCTCCGACCCCATTCATAATGGACGTAAATAACGAAAACGTGTCGTACTATGGCGACCAACCCGTGATAATCGATTAATACCGCTAAAACCGGAAATTTCTATACGTTCCAGGAACATATACTCCCTTTTTTCGCATCAGATTTGCTTAATTTTTTATGATGCCCAATGCCTTAGACAGTAAGAAACGCGTTGAATTTCAGTATGTTTCCCTTTATTCTATTTGTTATTTTAGTGTAAAAATATTGTTGTCATGATTTTATTGGTCTTTATGACTGGTTCAAGTTATAGAGCCAGATAAAAAGACGTTTATTCTTGAATAAGGATATGGGTTATGTACTCAGGGTTGTTAATTGTTCTCATGCCATTAATTCTAGGCTACCTTATTCGTCTGAATAATAAAACGGCTCTGGCCACAGTTCATTACCTACTTAATGTCATGATTTATATCATTCTCTTCCTGATGGGCGTCAGCCTCGCCATGCTGGAAAATCTGGGTAATAATCTACTCTCTATCCTGCTGTATGCGACGACATTTTTTCTATGCATATTTGCGGCTAACTTGCTGGCACTTCTCCTGTTGGATAAACGGGACCCGTGGATTATTCAAGTAAATAAACAGGAAAAATCGCCTTCTCAATTACATATAGCTTTTGATTCCATCAAGTTATGTGGTGCATTGATATTAGGATTCTTACTCGGTCTGACAGACTGGTCATTGTTTCATTTTGCCAGTCGTGCCAGTGAAATTGCCTTGATTCTTTTACTACTTCTGGTTGGTATTCAACTGCGCAATAACGGAATGAGCTTAAAACAAACGCTGTTGAATCGCCGTGGCACCATTATCGCTCTGGTCGTTGCTATAAGTTCCCTGTTGGGCGGCATGATAGCCGCATTTTTATTGGGGCTACCGACCAAAACCGGTCTTGCCATCGCATCTGGGTATGGCTGGTACTCCCTTTCCGGTATTTTACTCTCTGACGCTTATGGGCCGGTGATTGGCAGCACTGCATTTTTTAATGATCTAGCCCGTGAATTGGCATCGATTCTGCTCATCCCGATGCTCATCAATCGTTATCGTTCAACAGCCTTGGGGTTAACTGGAGCTGCATCAATAGATTTCACATTGCCAATATTACAACGCTGTGGTGGCATAAATATCGTACCAGCAGCCATTGTTCACGGCTTTATATTGAGTTTGATGACGCCCGTATTTATTGCATTTTTCACTCAATAGGCTTAGGCACTGCCTGATGCATGAAAAGGCTAAAAAGAAAACTTATTCGGTATGAAAATCAATCCATTTAACCAAAAACAGAACAGAAAATAATCTAAAAAAAGCTGACAGTTTGATTAGTTAAGTCACTAATTTGATGATAATAACAATTTTATGCAGATATTATTGCATAGTTATTCTTATGGGATTAATATCCCATCAACCTATTAACTATTCATATTTGTCGCATGAGCATTCAATTAAAAAACATAAATTGTTTCTATGGAACGCATCAGGCCCTGTTCGATATCAATTTTGAATGTACATCAGGAGAAACTGTGGTGCTGTTGGGTCCAAGTGGTGCTGGCAAAAGCTCGTTACTGCGAGTGCTTAATCTACTGGAAATGCCTCGTTCTGGGCAACTAAGCGTGGCAACGCATCAGTTTGATTTCAAACAGCAGCCCGGCGCCAAGGAAATCCGAACACTGCGGCAAAAAGTTGGCATGGTTTTTCAACAATACAACCTGTGGCCACACCTAACTGTGATGGATAACTTGATTGAAGCGCCCTGCCGCGTATTAGGTCTATCCAGACAGCAGGCTCGGGAAAAAGCAGCAAAACTGCTGGCCCGTCTTCGTCTGGATGAATTTTCCAACCGTTTCCCACAGCACCTGTCTGGCGGACAGCAACAGCGTGTTGCTATTGCACGGGCATTAATGATGGAACCCCAGATTCTGCTGTTTGATGAACCAACCGCTGCACTTGATCCTGAAATTACATCTCAAGTCATCAATATCATCAAAGAACTGGCAGGAACTGGTATTACCCAAATTATCGTGACACACGAAGTGGAACTTGCGCGTAAGGCAGCAACTCACATTGTGTATATGGAGAAAGGCCGCATCATTGAAAAAGGTGACGCAAGTCATTTTTTAAAACCCAAAACGGAAGCCTTTGCTCATTATTTGTCACACTAGCTCTGTCATACAAATAGTCAGTTAGAACATAAAACAAGCATCAGTAACATTTACCAACCATAATGCTCATGAACTACAGGATATGACTATGAAGAAATTATTGTTTGCTGCCTTATTAACCGCAATGACTTTATCTGCATCTGCAACCGCAGCAGAAAAAGAAACGCTGCGCTTTGCTACTGAAGCAACCTATCCCCCATTTGAATTTATTGATGCAAACAATAAAATTCAAGGATTCGATGTAGATTTGGCGAATGCTATTTGCGCGAAAATCAACGCAGAGTGCACATTCACCAATCAAGCTTTCGATAGCCTCATTCCCAGCCTGAAATTCCGCCGTTTTGATGCATTGATGGCAGGCATTGATATTACGCCCGACCGCCGTAAACAAGTTGATTTCACTCATACCTATTATGATAACTCTGCCGTTTTCATAGCCATCAAAGGGAAGTTCACTCATTCTGCCGATCTGAAAAGCAAGCAAGTAGGAATACAGAATGGTACGACACATCAGAAATATTTGATGGAACAGCATAAAGAGATCAAAACCGTACCTTATGACAGTTATCAGAATGCGATCCTTGATCTGAAAAATGGCCGTATTGATGCTGTATTCGGTGATACTGCCGTCGCCAATGAATGGCTTAAGAAGAATAAAGAATTAGGCTCTGTCGGCGACAAAGTTACTGACAAAAATTACTTTGGCATTGGTTTAGGAATTGCAGTTCGTAAAGGTAACACAGCTTTGCTGGATAAACTGAACAAAGCACTGGCTGAAGTCAAACAAGATGGTACTTATAACTCCATCTATAAAAAATGGTTTGAACAATAACAAAATCCTAATGAATGAATTTCAATCTTTAATTAACGCCGCCGGGATTACCGTCGGCCTTGCTGTTTCTTCTCTTGTCATTGGCTTAATTCTGGCAATGCTTTTTGCCGCTTGGGAGTCAGCCCACTGGAAACCCTTTGCTTTTTTAGGCTCTTGCTGGGTCACATTGATCAGGGGATTGCCTGAAATTCTGGTTGTCCTCTTCATCTATTTCGGAAGTTCACAACTTCTCATAACGCTGTCAGAAGGCTTTGATGTCAATCTCATTGTTTGGCAATTCAGAATTCAGATGGAAATTGACAACTTTGATGTCAGCCCTTTCCTTTGTGGTGTTATCGCCCTTTCTCTGCTTTACTCCGCATATGCATCACAAACACTGCGAGGCGCATTGAACGCCGTCCCAATGGGGCAACGGGAAGCCGGACAAGCACTTGGGTTAAGCCAAAGCCGTATATTTTTTCGTCTGACCATGCCGCAGATGTGGCGTCATGCATTGCCAGGGCTTGGCAATCAGTGGTTGGTTCTACTGAAAGATACTGCTTTAGTTTCACTGATCAGTGTTAATGATCTGATGTTGCAAACGAAAAGTATCGCGACTCGCACACAGGAGCCATTCACATGGTATGTGATTGCCGCCATGATCTATCTGGTGATTACCCTGGTGAGCCAATTTATTCTCAAACGGCTTGAAATGCGCGCCACTCATTTTGAACGGAGTGCTTCCGATGTTTGAGTATATAAAGGATATCTTACCTGGGCTGCAAACTAGCCTAAGCTTGACTGTCACCGCATTACTGGCTGCATTTATACTGTCTGTGGTTCTGACCTTCATTTTAACGATGAAGTTGCCGATACTATCCCAATTGGTAAAAGGCTATATCACGTTATTTACCGGAACGCCGTTACTGGTTCAGTTCTTCTTGATTTACTACGGGCCCGGACAATTTCCCTCAATAAAAGAGTACCCTTGGTTATGGCAGCTCATGTCAGAGCCATGGCTATGTGCCATGGTGACACTGGCCTTGAACAGTGCAGCCTATTCAACCCAACTTTTTTATGGTGCCGTTAGGGCAATCCCTGCTGGGCAATGGCAATCCTGTCAGGCTCTTGGTATGTCAAAAACCCATTCCATGCGCATTCTGCTGCCTTATGCCTTCAAACGAGCGCTTTCTTCCTATTCCAATGAAGTCGTCTTGATTTTCAAGAGTACCTCTCTGGCCAGTACGATCACACTGCTAGATATCATGGGATATAGCCAACTTCAATTCGGGCGTAGTTATGATGTGACTGTATTTGTTGCTGCTGGGATCATTTATCTTTGCGTAAATGCTCTTCTGACACTACTGATGCGCATGATTGAGCGTCGAGCCTTATCATTTGAGCAACGTTATTAAACACTCAATGGCACACCATTTATCTGCTTTTTGCTTCTGTCAGCGATAACTAATAGTTATCGCTGACAGAAATACAACTAAATCCCCTGTTACTTTCCATCAAAAATCAATAACACCAGCGTTTCATAATGTTCTGTATGAGGGAACATATCGAATAATTGCACTTTTTCTATTCGATATTGCTCAAGCGCAGCAATATCTTTTGCCATTGTTTCGGCATTACAACTTGAATAGAGAATAAATTTAGGTGCCATCCGGCTGAGATAATCGCATAACGCCTTACCAATTCCCCTGCGAGGAGGATTCACCAGCACCAGTTCAGGGAGTTGTGCTTTATCAAGGGCAAAATGTGTAGAATCCAATGCCTGAAATTCAACCTGCTCAAGACCAAGACTTTTGGCCGAGTTTTTAGCACAGGCAATGGCTTCTGCACTAATCTCAATCCCTGTCAATTTGGTTTCTTTGTCTGCACAGTGCAGCCCAAAGCCTCCAGCGCCACAAAAGAGATCCCACATGCTGCTGATATTCAGCTCTCTGACCCAACGACCAGCCGTCGAATAAAGCGCCGAAGCAATTTCTGGGTTTGTCTGGAAAAAACTACGGGGACGGATATACAGCGGAATTCCATTGAAGGTTTCCTTCAGCATTTTATGCTCAGTAAAAATGATCTCTTTTTCACCTTCCAAAATCGCCATATGAGTCGGTTGAATATTGGCAGAAATAACCGCCAATTGTGGTAGTTGTTCCTGTAACCACGGCAAGGCCTGTTCCAACTGAGCCAGCTTCGTTTCTGAGCGCAGGACAAAACGCAGCATCATTTCACCGCTCGCACGGCTTTCTGTCAGCAGAATATATTTTAATTCCCCTTTTTTACGTGCAACGTTATACGGAACCAACCCAGATTTAGCGATAAATATTTTTATCACTTCAAATACTGGCTGAAAATATTGTGGATACAAAGGACAATCACAAAGATCCACCGTTCTGCCATCACGGTGAATCATTCCAAGCTGTGGGCGTTCAACACTGCCACTTACCACCATCTTGGCCTTATTACGAAACCCACTGATCAGGCTGCTGACTGGTGGCAGCCAGTACGTTGCTGACGTCTCCCGTAAAAGCTGCTGTAAATGTTGTTGTTTATCAGATAATTGTTGTGAATAGGACTTATTGAGCCACTGGCAGGAGTGACAATGCCCCGCGGTATACTGCGCACATTGCATTGTAAAAAACCATATCAAAGAATATTAGTGCAAGGTAAATGTCGATGTTTCCGTCGAAGCCAATGATTCCTCATCTTCTACTTCTACTTCCATCTCGCTTTCCATATCATTATTAATATAAAGGAAATTATTGCTGTGAATTTCAAAAATCACATTAGCAATCTGTTCCTCACTTTGCTGCAAGAAATGGGAAAACTGCGGGAAAGTCATACCAGCGGCGATAGGAAATGCCTGACAAACTATCAACTTCGGTAAGTTTTCGTCCTGAATATCAAGGAACGCTTTAGCAGTGAGGGAACTCGCATTAATCTGGCTCAAGTTTGCAACCAATGGAATTATCGCCGTTGGCCTGACTTCTGCCAGAGCAGAAAACAGCACTACGTCACCCAACAGATCAATCTTGGCATCAAACAGGCCATCAATGTTCTGCATATGAGGCAAATGCAAGACCGAATTTGAATCATTCTCAAAATAAGAAATTTTGAGGCGTTCAAGCCAGTTACGCAATGTTGCCAAATTTGGAACAACCATAGAATCCATCGAATCAACCTCATATGACCAAAAAGTTGTACATGCTACCTGAAGGAAACACCTTGCCAATAGCAGCACGATCAATAATTAACCTATTTTGTTTTTTCATCATCAGAACCAGTCTGATGATTTTTATTTACTTTCTTATGATCAATACCCAAAAAAGAAAGATTATAGACTGCACGCCAGATAATATGGATAGCTGCAGGTATCAAGCAACCTATACCCAATAAGATCATAGCAATGTGCGCTTCTGTCGTCATTAATAAAGGTGATAGAATTATGCTATCAGTTATCGACAAATACGCCAAAACCAACAAGCCGATTCCCAATACTTCTAATAAAATAACCAGCTTTGGCATATCTGACAACGAGCGCATCTCTTTTGTTGAGATTTTCTTCATGATTCTCTACCTTCTGAGCCTGACAAATTAGACTCTCCGCCTCTTATAGAGGGACTATCATACCTGAATCCCTTCTATCGGCAGGACAAATTAGAACAAAAGGCAATTCCTGCTTTTTTTTGCCGACGCTTACAGGCATAGTAACCTCAGATGACAATCTATGAAGTTCACGATTATTACCACTAAGGAGTTTGTATGTATACTGTCATTTTTGGTCGCCCAAGTTGCCCATATTGCGTTCGCGCCAAAGAATTGGCTGAAAAATTGAAAGCAGAGCGTGACGACTTTGATTACCGCTATATTGATATCTGGGCTGAAGGCATCACCAAAGACGACTTGTCAAAAACTGTGGGGAAACCCGTTGAAACCGTTCCTCAGATTTTCCTTGATGAGAAACATATCGGCGGCTTTACTGATTTTGAAGCTTACGCTAAAGAACATCTGAACCTGTACAAATAACCATAAAATTCACTATCCAGCCAGAAATGTCGATGCTTTCTTCTGGATAGTGGCAGGCTCATAATGTTGACTAAGATCCACATATCCACTGAATTGAAAAAAATCTGTAATTTTTTTCTCAACAATGAGAACTTTCATCCCATCACGCAGTCTGAATTAATGCCACTGCTTTTCTTTGATGTCCCCATATTGAGGAGCCCGATAGTTACCCACTTTGGTTAAAGACTATCGGGTTTTTTTATTTGTCATTGCGTTATCCACAGCACAGAGGGCATCGAAATCACCTTTTCTTGCTATCATCGGCATATTGTTTACTCACTTAACATCAACAATCGTTAAATAACATGGTGAATTAAAGCAAAAATCCTTTACTGAATCGCATTATAAAATTACTATTTTTAACAATGACTTGATAAAGCACGTTTATCATATTTGCGTCAATATCACGCTTGTGAGGCTTACTTTGCTAGAACAACTTAACCACAATGTGTTTACTTTTATCAATGCAACACCGGATTCATCACCAGCAATGATTTTACTGGCGATCTTTGTAGCAAAATATCTTGTGTTTATTTTCCCCATAACATTAGCTGTTTGCTGGCTTTGGGGAGAAGAAAAAGCCATCTCACATCAACGTATTGTTGTCAGTAAATCCTGTATTGCCTTTGCCTTTGCAATAGCCGGTTCAGATATCATCGGAACATTTGTTCCACACGCCCGGCCGTTTGTAGAAGGTTTTGGTTACAATTTTCTCTATCATGCCCCTACAGTCTCTTTTCCCAGTAACCACGGTACAGCAGTCTTTACCTTCGCGTTAGCATTTATCTTCTGGCATCATATCCGGTCAGGTTTATGCCTGATGGTCATCGCCTGCGCGATTGCATGGGCCAGAGTCTACGTAGGAGTTCATTGGCCAATAGATATGATTGGCGCATTTTTAGTCAGCCTGATGGGTTGTGCTTTTTCGCAAATATTCTGGTGCTTATATGGTGAATATTGGCACAGTAAACTCATTCGCCTTTACCAATTCTGCTGTGCATTTTTCATCCGGAAAGGATGGATGAAAAATTAACCCAACGGCAATATGCCGCTGAATATTTATGCTATAAATAAACTACTGTTGAATATTTGAGCTTTATTTTTGAAGCCTTAAATTCAGGTAAAATCTACCTTCAGCCTCATTATCACGGCTAGTTTAAGGCTTTATTTTACCTAAACTATTTATTAACATTTTATTTACAAAATACAGAGGAATTAATCGACAGCATAAAATGCTTCATTATATTTAACAATATATAGCGATAATATGATTACTGTTTCTTCATAAATCAAAATTTGACTGACAATTTTTTGCACTACGATTGTTTAAATCAAAAAATTTATTAATACATAATCAATAAAAGCAAAGATGTAAACACAGAGAGCAAATATTCACCATAAACTCAACGATTAAATATTTTCTTTTTATTTCAATAAGATAATATTAATCTGGGTTAATTTTATTATATTTAAAAATATCAAAATTTATATTTATAATACTATTTTAGACTAAAAAATATTTACACATTTAATATCATTAATATATGAATGCCAGTATGGTTTTGTGAATATAATACAAAAATTTAAAATTAAAATAATCAGGTTCACTTCCTTGACTTTTCTTTTTCATTTTATGTAATATTTAATTAACACTTTCATAAAACCTTATAACATATTAATTTTTAGATATAAACCTTGCAATTGCGAGAGTGATCACGGTACATTTCACTGAAAATAACTATATTTTCCCTATCAAAAGACTAGGACTAATTTTTTTGATTTCAATATCAAAAATAAAGTACAGCAGGATTTCAACTCTTCTGCTTTAGCTGACCACATTTTGGTCAGTTTATTAATGTAGTAACAAAAACGTTTAGATAGACGTCAGAACAATATCTAACAACTTATTATTCATATAAATAGAATCCAACTCGTGCATTTTATTAATGTGCGGGTTTAGCAATTTTTAAATTTTACTTTACTGCGTTATTTCGGAGATATTTATGGACACGTCTCAATCAGGTTCTATCGCAGCCTCTGCTGCTTCCGGCAAAAGCGATTATACTACCTGGCGTAAATCAGACACTGTATGGATGTTGGGGTTATATGGCACTGCCATTGGTGCTGGAGTTCTGTTTCTTCCCATAAACGCCGGTATTGGTGGTTTAATTCCACTCATCATCATGACACTACTTGCACTTCCGATGACATTTTTTGCTCACCGTGGAATGTGTCGTTTTGTCTTGTCTGGCAAAAAGAATGGCGAAGATATCACCGGCGTGGTAGAAGAGCATTTTGGTAAAGTCGCAGGTTTCCTGATCACGATCCTCTACTTCTTTGCAATTTATCCTATCTTACTGGTTTATAGTGTTGCACTGACCAACACCGTAGACAGCTTTATTACTCACCAGTTACATATGAACGCACCACCGCGCGCATTGCTGGCACTGGTACTGATCCTTGGTGTGATGAGCATTATTCGCTTCGGTGAGCACTTTATCGTCAAAGCAATGAGCGTACTGGTCTTCCCATTCGTCGCCGTTCTGATGCTGCTAGCGCTGTATTTGATCCCACACTGGAATACCACAATCTTCGATACCCTGTCACTGGAAAATGCCCTGTCTTCCACAAGCGGTCATGGTTTGCTGTTCACTCTGTGGCTGGCTATTCCTGTCATGGTTTTCTCTTTCAACCATTCTCCAATCATCTCTGCATTTGCCGTAGCAAAACGCGAAGAGTACGGTGAAAATGCGGAGAAAAAATGTTCGCGCATTCTGGGTTATGCTCACATCATGATGGTGATTACCGTCATGTTCTTTGTCTTCAGTTGCGTACTGAGTCTGTCACCGGCAAATCTGGCAGAAGCAAAAGCACAGAACATTACTATCCTGTCCTATCTGGCTAACCATTTTAATGCACCAACTATTGAATACATTGCTCCGCTCATTGCCTTCATTGCAATTACCAAATCGTTCCTCGGTCACTATCTGGGTGCTCGCGAAGGTTTCAACGGTATCGTAAACAAGGCTCTGAGCACACAAGGCAAAACTATTCAGCGTAAGTCGCTGAATCGTATCACTAGCCTCTTTATGTTAGTCAGCGCCTGGATCGTGGCTACTCTTAACCCGAGCATCCTAGACATCATCCAATCCCTAGGCGGGCCAATCATTGCCATGATTTTGTTCATCATGCCAATGTATGCTATTCACAAAGTGCCAGCCATGCGCAAATATGCTGGTAAACCAAGCAATGTCTTTGTGGTTGTGACAGGATTAATTGCTATTTCTGCGGCAGTTTACTCAGTGATGTAATCAAAGCTCAAGAGCTGCTTTCTGCAACAGCATCCCTATAAAAAATGCCGGCCGACTTCACGATTGACTGGCATTTTCCTATTTATCGGGAGCCTATACATCTTCAATATTTCCGGCTACGTCGTTTATCTCCCTACCCGAAAATTGAGTTAAACCAGCCGCTGACTGTCTTCACAATGAAATCCCAAATACGCCCAAAGAAACCACTTTCTTCTACAGCGTCTTTAACAACCAACGGACGTTGATCAATGACTTTATCATTCAGAGTAAAATTCACAGTACCCACAACTTGATTCTTCGCCAACGGCGCTTCAAGTGAAGTTTGGTTCAGCGTAAAACTGGCTTTCAAATTATTCGCTTGACCGCGCGGCACCGTCACTGCCGTATCTTTTTCTACACCTAACGCCACCTCTGAACGCGTACCGAACCATACTCTTTCCGTCACCAGCGTGTCACTGGTTTTAAGTGGAGTACTAATTTCATAAAAACGGAATCCCCATGACAGGATCTTTTCACTATCAGAGAAACGCATTCGATCACTAGGCGCTCCCAGTACAACTGAAATCAAACGCATTGGCCCTTCCGATGCAGAAGCAACAAGGTTATATCCTGCTCCGCTGGTGTGTCCGGTCTTTACACCATCCACATTCATATTCTGATTCCACAACAGGCGATTGCGGTTAGGTTGACGGATATTATTGAAAGTGAATTCTTTCTCTTTATTCAGCGCATATTCTTCTGGTACATCACGGATCATAGCCTGACTCAAGAGCGCCATATCACGAGCGGTGCTGTATTGCCCCACAGCATCCAAACCGTGAACAGTTTTGAAATGGGTATTTTCCAGCCCCAGCGTTTTTGAGTATTTATTCATCAAATCAACGAAAGCATCCTGGCTGCCTGCCACATAATCCGCAAGGGCAATACTGGCATCGTTGCCAGATTGGATCACAATGCCACGGTTCAAATCAATGACTTTGACCCGATCTCCCGGTTTCAAGAACATCAGAGATGACCCTTTAAGCGCCGGATTGCCGGTTGCCCAAGCATCTTTACCTACGGTTACCTGATCTTCTGTGGAAATCTTTCCCGACTTGATCGCCTGACCAACAACATAGCTGGTCATCACCTTTGTCAGACTCGCTGGATCGAGCCGCTCATCGGGATTATGGGATGCCAAAATTCTTCCACTGGCGTAATCCATCAATATATAGGCTTTCGCATCAATTTCAGGTGCTGCAGGTTCATCCATTGCGTATGCATTGACACCCGTCAGCCAAAAAACCCCCAAGCCAACAGTAAAAGCTTTGATTATCTGTACCTGCCGTCTTTTTTTCATCATAGCCCGCCCTTTTTGTCTACAACCAGAATATAAAAACTCTATTAATATAGGATGTTATGAGATAAGACTCCAATCCAATAACGTAAAGATTTTCTTGTTACCCAAATGAATTTATTGTCATATTATCGATGACTCAGAATAACCTGATATTAAGGAAAAAATAATGCTGACAATCTGGGGCCGTAAAAACTCATCAAACGTAAAAAAAGTCCTTTGGTGTCTGGAAGAATTAAATGTGCCATATCAACAAATTGATGTTGGTGGTAAGTTTGGCAAACTTAATACTCCAGAATACCTGCTCATGAATCCCAATGCCGTCATTCCCTGTTTGCAGGAAGATGATTTTATTTTATGGGAATCAAACGCGATTGTGCGCTATATTGCAGCAAAATTCGGCGAAAATAGTCTTTATCCTGCCAATCTTCAAGAAAGAGCCAGAATTGATCAATGGATGGATTGGGTCGGCTGCAATCTCTTCCCGCCAATCAAACAACTTATGATCAACATTGTCAGAATACCGGAAGATCAACGTGACCCGAAAGTGGTTGCCCAGACACTAAAAGAAATAGAAAAGCTGCTGAAAATTGTCGATGACGTACTAGATAAGCAAAAATACCTTTCCGGTGATCAGTTTGGCATGGCGGATATTGCCCTCGCTCCATTGGTCTATCCGTGGCTAAACGTCGAGGTAGAGCGTCCATCTCTGCCAAGCCTGGAACGCTGGTATCAATTACTGACTGAAAGACCAGCGTTTCAAAAAATCGTTATGATTGAAATAAGCTGATCATCAGCTCATTGGCATTCTGCCGGGATCTGGGAATTGATACTCAAACCCCAGTTCCCGACAGATACGGCTACCGTCAACAACTTTGCTCGCGGCTCCCTGAGCCTTTGACTGTAAAAACTCTGGCGGAGCCAAATCGAGCTGACGACTGGCCTGCGAATAAAATTCCTCTCTTTTCGGATGTTCTGGCGCACACAGATTATAGATATGCCCTCCTTTCTGCTGCTCAATAAGGAGCTTAATGGCAGAAATAACATCATCCTGATGAACTAAATTGACCACATTTTCCCCGCCCTCAACCGCTTTCCGCCCTGCGAGAAAACGCCCTGCATGGCGACCACTGCCGACCAAACCTGCCAAACGCACGATATCAACAGAAGTATGTGGCAGTCGATGTAACCAGTTTTCCAATTCAACTAACGCTTTGGCAGATCGCGTCTCAGGAAATAACGGAGCATCTTCATTCAGATGACCAACAGACGAGCCATAAACTGAGGTTGAGCTGGTGAAAATAATATAGGGAACCGAATGCGAAAGCGCAGTATCGACAACTAACTGCACCGCTTTGACATATCCTTCTCCACCCCCCACAACACCGCTAATCGGTAGCGTTAGCACCAGTACATCCACTGACATGAGCTGTTCAAGATCATCCGCTTCACAGATTATCTGGGGAGTCAGGTTTAATAAATGGCAATCTACACCACACATGCGTGCCGCTTCGACACCATCCGCTGTTGTTTTACTACCGACCACTTGCATACCATAGCCTTGCAAAATTTGCGCTAACGGCATTCCCAGCCAACCCAATCCGATGATGGAAACTTTTTTCACCATAACTCTCCCCAGGACCGATATGATTTTGATTCTTCAGGCTATCTGTATATTGCCTTAACGACAACACCAATTTTATTTTATAAAACAAATAATTATAACAATACAAACAGCTTCTTCGAAAAAAAAGTTGCTTTTCATACACAAAATCATATAGGTTAAACGGTAAGCAACCAATCCTTGTTCGCAAACATATATTGAAATATTGAAAAAAGTAGATAGAGAGCTCACATATTATGAACCGTATTCAATTTAACCATCACCACCACCATCATCCTGACTAGTCTTTCAGGCTGTTGTGTGCTGGAAGACATTTAGCAAGTCTTCCGGTGGCATGAGTACGATAAAAAACCCTCGGAAGATTTTCCGGGGGTTTTTTTATTGCCAATTTACACGATTTATATATTGAATATTGAGATAGGGTAAAACATAACATGCTAGATAAAACACGCTTACGGATAGCCATGCAGAAATCCGGCCGCCTCAGTGATGACTCCCGGGCATTACTGGCTCGCTGTGGCATCAAAATCAACTTGCAGCAACAACGCCTGATTGCATTTGCAGAAAATATGCCCATCGACATCCTGCGTGTCCGTGATGATGATATTCCAGGCCTTGTTATGGACGGTGTTGTCGATTTAGGCATTATCGGTGAAAACGTACTTGAGGAAGAATTATTAAACCGTCGGGCGCAAGGGGAAGATCCCCGTTATAACACATTGCGCCGCCTTGATTTTGGTGATTGCCGTCTTTCCCTTGCCGCTCCCTTTGACTACGACTATACCGGAGTGGAATGCCTGCAAAACTCCCGTATCGCCACGTCTTACCCACACTTACTGAAACGTTATTTGGATAAAAAAAGCGTCCGTTTCAAATCCTGCCTTCTCAACGGTTCAGTTGAAGTCGCTCCCCGTGCAGGATTAGCTGATGCTATCTGTGATTTGGTCTCAACGGGTGCCACACTGGAAGCCAACGGCCTGCGGGAAGTTGAAGTCATCTATCGCTCAAAAGCCTGCATGATCCAACGCGATGGTGAGATGCCAGAGGCTAAACAACAACTCATCGACAAGCTGATGATCCGCATCCAAGGCGTTATTCAGGCGCGTGAATCCAAATACATCATGCTACATGCTCCAAACGACAAACTGGAAGAGATTATCTCATTACTTCCGGGGGCTGAACGTCCTACCATTTTGCCACTGGCGGGGGCACAAAACCGCGTAGCCATGCATATGGTCAGCAGTGAAACCCTGTTCTGGGAAACGATGGAAAAGCTTAAGTTACTGGGCGCCAGTTCCATTTTGGTTTTACCGATTGAAAAAATGATGGAGTAATCTTAATGAGCACCCATTTTAAGACCATTATCCGCTGGCAGGAGTGCCCACCAGAACAGCAAAAAGCATTGCTGACACGCCCCGCTGTCGCCGCTTCAGAAGATATTTCTCGCACGGTAAAACAGATTCTGGAAACAGTCAAAACCAACGGCGATGAAGCATTGCGGGAATTCAGTCAGCGCTTCGACAAAACAACAATCGATGCTATCTCGCTTTCTACAAGTGAAATTAACGCAGCCGCCAGCCGCCTGACACCAGAACTCAAACAGGCTATGCAGCAGGCCATGAATAACATTCGCCTGTTCCATGAAGCCCAAAAACCTGCGGTGATTGAGGTTGAAACCCTGCCGGGTGTTCACTGCCAGCAAGTCACACGCCCAATCGATTCAGTGGGGTTATATATTCCCGGTGGTTCTGCGCCTTTGCCTTCCACTGTACTAATGCTGGGAATACCCGCTGGCATCGCAGAGTGCCGTAAGGTTATTCTGTGCTCCCCACCCCCCATTACCGATGAAATTCTCTATGCCGCACAGCTATGCGGGATTAACGAAATATTTCAGGTTGGCGGCGCACAAGCCATTGCAGCAATGGCATTTGGTACAGAATCCGTCCCTAAAGTGGACAAGATTTTTGGCCCGGGTAATGCATGGGTCACAGAGGCTAAACGGCAAGTGAGCCAGCGCTTCGACGGTGCAGCCATAGATATGCCAGCAGGTCCATCAGAAGTGCTGGTAATAGCAGACAGTGGAGCCAATCCCGCATTTACGGCAGCAGATCTGCTTTCACAAGCGGAACATGGCCCTGATTCTCAAGTCGTGCTGGTTACACCTGACGAAACTTTTGCCGAGCAAGTGATCCGTGAAATCGAAACACAGCTTATTGCCCTGCCACGCCAACAAATCGCGGTTCAGGCCCTGCAATCCAGCCGGATCATCGTCACTGACAATTTGGCCCAATGTGTAGCGATCAGCAATCAATACGGCCCTGAACACTTGATCATCCAAACTCGCCAGCCTGAGCAGCTTGTAGAGCAAATCACCAGCGCGGGTTCGATTTTCCTCGGAGACTGGTCGCCAGAATCCGCAGGAGACTACGCTTCGGGCACCAATCACGTCTTGCCGACCTATGGTTATACTTCAACCTATTCCAGCCTCGGTCTGGCAGATTTCCTGAAACGAATGACGGTTCAGCAACTGACACCGCAAGGATTGAGAAGCCTCGCCCCAACCATAGAAACACTGGCGCAGGCAGAACAACTCACCGCGCACAAAAATGCCGTCACATTACGCATAGCTGCCCTGAATCACTCAGATGTTGAATAACCAAGATAAGGAGCAATGATGAGTACTGTTTTTGATGTCAATTCACTGGCAAGAGAAAATGTCCGCCAGTTAGTTCCTTATATGTCTGCCCGCCGTCTGGGTGGCAATGGTAATATCTGGTTAAATGCCAATGAATATCCCATCGCCCCTGATTTTCAGTTCAGCGAAAAAACGCTCAACCGCTACCCCGAATGCCAGCCCGCCTCCGTAATCCAGCGCTATGCGGATTATGCTGGCCTGCAACCGGATCAAGTTCTTGTCAGCCGTGGCGCCGACGAATCCATTGAACTATTGATCCGCGTTTTCTGCGAGCCGGGAAAAGACGCCGTGCTGTTCTGCCCTCCCACTTACGGCATGTACAGCGTCAGTGCAGAAGCCTTTGGCGTAGAACAGAAAAAAATCCCCGCCCGTGTTGACTGGCAACCTGATATCCCAGCCATTGAGAATAATTTGGATCGCGTCAAACTACTCTATATTTGCAGCCCCAACAATCCCACTGGTAATCCAATTGCTCCTGCGGCGCTGCGCCAGATCCTTGAATTGGCCCGTAACCGTGCCATTGTTGCCATTGATGAAGCCTATATCGAATTCTGTCCGCAACATACTACCACCCGTTGGCTGCAAGACTACCCGCACTTGGTGATTTTGCGAACCCTCTCGAAAGCTTTTGCACTGGCAGGGCTACGCTGTGGATTTACGCTGGCTTCACCCGATATTATCGCGCTAATGTTAAAAGTGATTGCTCCTTATCCACTTGCCACGCCTGTAGCGGATATCGCTGCGCAGGCGCTGACAGAAGCAGGCATTAATATAATGAAAGATCGTGTAGAGGAAGTGGTTGAGAACCGAACTTATCTCCAGCAGGCATTGAATGAACTGGCATGGGTCGAAACAGTGTTTCCGAGCGAAACCAACTATATTTTAGTGAAATTTACCGATGCGGAAATCGTATTCAGGACATTATGGGAGCAAGGGATCATCTTGCGTGATCAGCGGAAACAAGCGGGATTGGATAATTGCCTGCGCATCACCATTGGTAGCCGAAATGAATGTGAACAGTTGGTCAGCGCTATCTCTACTCTTTGTAGCCAAGCTCAACCACTAAAGGAAACTGAAAATCCATGAGCCAGAAACTGCTTTTTATTGACCGCGATGGAACGTTGATCACCGAACCTCCGACCGATTACCAAGTCGATCGCCTTGATAAATTGGCCTTTGAAGCTGGCGTGATCCCTGCCCTGTTATCCCTGCAGAAAGCGGGTTACAAACTGGTCATGATCACCAATCAGGATGGATTGGGGACTGATAGCTTCCCCCAGACCGATTTTGAGCCACCACACGCACTGATGATGCAAGTTTTCACTTCGCAAGGCATTCAGTTTGAAGAAGTTCTGATCTGCCCGCACAAACTCGAAGATAATTGCAACTGCCGCAAACCCAAGCTCGGATTGGTGGAAAAATATCTAACAGAAGGCATGGTAGATACGAAAAACAGTTACGTTATCGGGGATCGGGAAACCGACTTACAATTGGCTGAAAACATGGGAATTAAAGGAATTCGCTATCAAGCTCAATCACTTGGTTGGTCAGCGATTTGTGAGCAACTGACCCGCAAAGATCGTCATGCCAACGTTGAACGTAAAACCAGAGAAACTGGCATCAATATCGATATCTGGCTGGATCGCGAAGGTAGAAGCGAAATCAATACTGGCGTGGGTTTCTTTGATCACATGCTGGATCAGATTGCCACTCACGGCGGTTTCCGCATGAATATACAGGTTAAGGGCGATCTCTGTATTGATGATCACCACACCGTTGAAGATACTGGATTGGCTTTAGGTGAAGCTCTGAAGCAGGCATTGGGCGATAAACGCGGCATTGCTCGTTTTGGCTTCACATTACCAATGGATGAATGTCTCGCCCGCTGTGCTCTGGATATTTCCGGTCGGCCACATCTCGAATACAAAGCAGAGTTTAAACATCAGCGTGTTGGCGATTTAAGTACTGAGATGATCGAACACTTTTTCCGTTCACTCTCTTATACGATGGGATGCACCTTACACCTGAAAACCAAAGGTAAGAATGATCACCATCGGGCAGAAAGCCTGTTCAAAGTCTTTGGTCGGACATTGCGGCAGGCCATTCGCGTAGAAGGCGATGTTCTGCCCAGTTCTAAGGGTGTGTTATAAGGGAATATTATGATGAAAGTTGTTATTTTGGATACAGGCTGTGCCAATCTTGCTTCTGTTACTTATGCCATCCGTCGATTGGGTTATGATCCCGTCGTCAGTCTGGATGCGGATATTGTGCGATCAGCCGATAAACTGTTTCTGCCGGGAGTAGGTACAGCAATGGCCGCAATGGATCAACTCCAGCAACGGAAACTGATCCCACTGATTAGTTCACTCACTCAACCCGTACTGGGTATTTGCCTCGGTATGCAGCTTCTGGCGACAATTAGTGAAGAAAGCAATAGTGAAAAAGACGATAACGTCTCCTTGCTGGCATTAATTGATACCCCCGTCAAAAAAATGGCAACCGCTGGCCTGCCATTACCCCACATGGGCTGGAATCAAGTAAAAGCACAGACCGGGCATCCCCTGTTTTGCCATATTGAAGACAATGCCCGTTTTTATTTTGTCCATAGTTACGCGCTGCCTGTTGGTGAATACACCATTGCCCAGACGGAGTATGGCAATTCCTTCAGCAGTGCCATTGCAAAAGACAATTTCTTTGGTGTGCAGTTTCACCCTGAACGCTCTGGCACAGCAGGCGCACAACTGCTGAAAAACTTTTTGGAGATGTAAGCGTATGATTATCGCCGCATTAGATTTAATTGATGGCAACGTGGTGCGTTTGCATCAGGGGGATTACGACCAGCAGCGGACTTATGGCAATTCACCTTTGTCCCACCTACAACAATATGAAAAAGAAGGCGCCAAGTTGCTGCATCTCGTGGATCTCAGCGGAGCGAAAGATCCTACCAAGCGCCAGATGATCTTGCTGCGTGAATTGCTGGCTGACGTTTCTGTTCCAGTGCAAGTGGGTGGTGGCATCCGTTCGGAAAACGATATCAAATCACTCCTTGAGGCCGGAGCTAGTCGGGTTGTAATTGGCTCAACCGCAATCACACAGCCGGAATTAGTCAAGCAATGGTTTCAGCGTTATGGTGCAGAGTCAATTGTACTGGCACTCGATATCCGCATCAGTACAGACGGAGCTAAACAAATCGCCATCAGTGGCTGGCAGGAAAACAGCAATGCCACTCTTGAACAGGTTATTGAGCAATATCTCCCCGTTGGGCTGAAACATGTTTTATGTACCGATATTTCCCGTGACGGCACACTAAATGGCTCTAATATCGCACTCTATCAGGAAATCAGTCAGCACTACCCACAGATTCAATTTCAGGCATCGGGCGGGATCGGCAACCTCGCTGATATTTCTCTCCTACCAACGACTGGCGTTGCGGGCGTTATCGTCGGACGGGCATTACTTGAAGGAAAATTCACACTAACGGAGGCTATCCAATGTTGGCAAAACGCATAATTCCTTGCCTTGATGTTCGTGATGGGCAAGTGGTCAAGGGAGTGCAATTCCGAAATCACGAAATCATCGGTGATATCGTTCCACTTGCACAGCGCTATGCCCAAGAGGGAGCTGATGAGCTCGTTTTTTACGACATCACCGCTTCTTCAGATGGCCGCGTGGTAGATAAAAGCTGGGTGGCGAAAGTCGCTGAAGTGATTGATATTCCATTCTGCGTCGCAGGCGGCATCAAAACTACCGAAGAAGCTGGCCAAATTTTATCATTCGGTGCCGATAAAATTTCAATTAACTCCCCTGCTCTGGCTGATCCTTCGTTAATCAGTCGTCTGGCCGATCGCTATGGCGTTCAATGTGTAGTAATCGGTATCGATACGTGGTTTGATGAAAATAGCAACAGCTATCGTGTCTATCAATTTACCGGTGATGAAAAACGCACAACTGCAACGCAATGGCAAACACTGGATTGGGTCAATGAAGTACAACAACGTGGCGCGGGTGAAATCGTCCTGAACATGATGAATCAGGATGGTGTCCGCAATGGCTATGATCTTACCCAACTGAAATTGGTTCGGGATATCTGCTCCGTACCTTTGGTGGCTTCCGGCGGTGCTGGTACGCCAGAACATTTTTTGGATGCATTTAAACTGGCTAACGTTGACGGTGCCTTGGCTGCCTCCGTCTTTCACAAACAGATCATCAATATTGGTGAACTCAAGCAATATCTTGCTACACAGGGTGTCGAGGTTAGAACATGTTAACAGCACAGCAAATCGAAAAACTGGATTGGAAAAAAGTGGATGATCTCATGCCCGTCATCGTCCAGCACGCTGTATCCGGTACGATGTTAATGATGGGTTACATGAATCAAGAGGCACTTAATGTCACACAGGAATCCGGTAAAATCACCTTTTTTTCCCGCACCAAACAGCGGTTATGGACAAAAGGCGAAAGTTCCGGCCACTTCCTGAATCTGGTTGATATCTACCCCGATTGTGACAACGATACCCTGCTCGCTCTCGTCAATCCGATTGGCCCAACCTGCCATACAGGAACCGAGAGCTGTTTTGCACCAGCGCAAACTGAATGGGGCTTCCTCTACCAACTCGAACAACTACTGGCAAGCCGGAAAAATGCCCCACCAGCTAGCTCTTATACTGCCCGTCTGTATGCCAGCGGCACAAAGCGGATTGCCCAAAAGGTCGGTGAGGAAGGCATAGAAACCGCACTGGCAGCCACAGTTAATGATCGAGAAGAACTGACCAGCGAAGCTGCTGATTTGATTTACCACCTGCTGGTTTTATTACAAGATCAAGATTTGGATCTTAGTTGTATTATCCGCCAATTGCAGAAAAGGCATACAGCCAAAGAATAAGTTGAACGCTGGGACGGCATAACCTCCCCGTTGTGCTTTTTTCAGCATTTTTCCGCTAGAGATTAGATGCATATAAATTCCTTAGATACCACCAATATCAAGCGGGGGTTGCGAGGGTTGCTTCTGCTGTTCATGCCACAGGCTGGTTAATCCCCGATGGCCGCATTCCAGCGCGATATCAAGAAACTGAACAGCATTTATGCCATCACGATCCAACATCATTTCGACTGCCAGTTGCATGTTAGTCCCCGTGATCACCTGCCATTGTGGGTACGTTAACGTTAATTGGGCGGCTTGGCGGAAAGGTGAACCGCCCAATAGATCGGTCAGAAAAACCAGACCCTCTCCCAGATCACAGTCTTTGCTAGCAGCTTCCAGTATTTGGTGCAATTCTTCTGTCGTCATTCCTTCAGGAAAATCAACAGCCATGCACTGAACTTGTTTGCCGATAATCTGTTCCACCGCTTGCAGCAGGCCGCTGGCAAATTTTCCGTGCCCTGTTATTACAATGCCTAACATGATGTCCTCTCCTTACAAAAATCCAACCCATTTACCGACAACGCCGAATACGACGGTAATACCGATTAGTTTCACGGGTGAGAAACCGCGTTTCATCAGCCAGTAAACCAGCAGCGTAAAGCAGAGAGGTAACAAGTTGGGCATCAACTTATCAAGTACGTCGGTTTGCAGTGCGACTTTTGCTTCACCGGCTTTCATGACCAAAGGTGTTGAGAGATGGACATAGGAAGCGACAAGCGCACCGATAACCGTCATCCCAACAATCGAAGCCGCATGGGAAATATTCTTTGTGTGCGTTTTGAGCAGGGTGATAGCTGTGATGCCTGCCAGGTAGCCGTAATGTGCCAGACCAAAACGGAGAGTAAAATGGACGAGGTTAAACATCAACAGAAACACAATCGGCCCGAAAATACTCCCTTGCAACGCCAGTGATGCTCCAATACCGGCACAGATAGGCAGTAAGGTCAGCCAGAACAGCGCATCGCCAATCCCACCCAGCGGCCCCATCAGGGCGACTTTGACCGCGCGGATGGTGGAGATTTTCTCCTTGCTGCGCTCCATTGCCAGCACCAGACCGGACAGGAAGGTCACATCGAACGGGTGAACGTTGATAAACTCCATGTGCATTTTCATGGAATTTGCCAGATCGCCGGGATTTTTATGGAGCTTGCGCAGCGCCGGGATTAGCGTATAAAGCCAGCCACCTGCCTGCATACGTTCATAGTTGAAAGAAGCCTGAAGCAACAGGGAACGCAGCGCCATGACATTAATATCGCGTGTTGTCAGATCCCCGCCCTGTGTCGTATCGACATAATCATCACTGTCAGCCGGGTTGGTGGCCAGTGCCTGTGCCATTGGCTTTTCGGTTTTTCCGGCCATTGTCTGATTAGATTCACTAAATGCCATCGTTCATCTCCTGTGTGTTTGACTGGGATGGTGGGCCTTGTGTATTGCCCTCATCGTTACGGGTACGGTTAAAGAAATCGATTAACGCAATAGCAAATGCGCCCAGGGCAACCGCGATAATCGGCATTTTAAGGAAAGTGACAGAAATAAAACCAAGGATGAAATAGGCAACATAGGTCTTTTTCATCATGATTTTCATCAACAGGGAGAAACCGATCGCAGGCATCATACCGCCCGCAACGGCAAGGCCATCAAGCAGCCATTGGGGGGCTTTCTTTACCATGAGACTGGCCGCATCCGCACCAAAATAGACAGGCAGAAAAGTCACTATAAAGTAGAAACAGAATAGGATGAGGATGCCGAAATAGTTGACCCATTCAACACCTCTCCAGTTAAGCTGTTTGACCATCTGATCGCACTTGTGCATCATCGGCGAGTAAATGGTAAACAGGAGTGTTATACAACCCTGTACAGCGATAGCGAAAGGAACGGCGATCCCAATCGCCACTTTGGGATCAGCCTGGGTGAGAATGGCAAAAGTCGTACCAATGATCCCACCGATAACGACATTGGGCGGTTGGGCACCCGCCAGTGGCACCATGCCCATCCAGATAAGCTCTAATGTGCCGCCCACCAGTAAACCTGTTTGAACATCGCCTAAGATCAGCCCCACCAAGGGGCCTACCACAACGGGGCGGTGGATATGTGTCAATCCATTGAACAGATCAACGCCGGCAATTCCGGCCAGCAGTGCGATCAAAAATGCATCAACAAGCATACTCATCTCCGTCAGTTCAGAAGATTAGCGATATTTTCACCTGCTTCATCCGGTACTCGGCAGACTTCACAGGAGATACCAAGTTTTTCCAGCGCACGGAATGCCTTGATATCGTTCTCATCAACGGAAACCGTTTTATGTACCTGTCTTTTTCCTTCTGAAAAATGCATATTGCCAACGTTCACAACGCGTATTGGTACACCGCCTTTCACTAAGGTCAGCACATCTTGCGGGGTTTTGCAGACAATAAATATTTTCTGTCGTTCGGCAGCCTGATGGATCACATCAATCGTTTTTTGCAGGGTGAAATAGCGTGTCTGAACACCATCAGAGACAACCATATCCATCAGTGACTGCTGAACAGGGTTATTTGCTGCTTCATCATTTGCCACAATAACGAGATTAGCGCCCAGAGAGTTGGCCCAAGTAATACCAACCTGCCCGTGGATCAACCGATTATCAATTCGAACCATTAAGATGTTTGGGGTAGACATTCTCGCTCCTGTTATTATTCACATTCAATGTAGGGGTAAATCTGAACGCCTTTCACGACGCGATTAACTTCGCCTGTCGGGCACGGGTTATCAGGAGGCAGGTTAAGTGACAGCGAGGTTTCAAAGCTCAGAATTTGGAAAAACAGTAAATAAGGAAAAAGAAGCCAAATATCAGGCAAGTTTGTATGGAGTTCTACCGAGCCAAGATGGGGCAGACTACTCAGGGCAATAATCTGTTTTGCCCGCCCATCGTGTTTGAGTTCATTGAGCAAATCGACATCATAGCGGCGGCAATAAACATCAGCAGAGAGCATAACAATCACTAAGGTATCATTGTCGATGATAAATTTCGGTCCATGACGCACCCCTAAGTTGGAATCATGACGTGTCACTACCCGGCCTGCCGTTAATTCCAGCATCTTCAATGCCCCCTCTTCAGCGATACCGGTAAAACAGGTTGATCCCAGCGCTATCATGCGCTTGAAGCCCTGTTTGATTGTTTGTCGGATCAATGATTGCCAGTCAGGTGCCTGTGTCTCACAGAGTGTCGCCATTATTTCCAGCGGCTGCTCTGCCGCATCAAAATTCCTATCGCCAAGCAGTAACAGAGTGGCCAGCGTCATGCAGCTAAAACTGGAGGTCATGGCAAAACTGCGGTCATGAGCCCCTTCTGGCATGATCAACGAACAAACGTGAGTTTTATTTTCTGCATAACGCGCCAGTGCCCCTTCTGGGTTACAGGTGAGTATCAAGTGATGGCAGTGTGTTAATTGCGAATCGGCCAGTTCGATGGCAGCGACACTCTCAGGACTGTTACCTGAACGGGCGTAGGAGACCAATAAAGTTGGCACATGCTTATCCAAGTATTTCCAGGGAGTCGGTACGATATCCGTTGAAGCCAATGCGCGCACATTTAGTCCGCCATGTTCGTGCAGCCAGGGTGCTACCGCTTTGCCAATAAACGCTGAAGATCCCGCGCCGCAAAGAATAATCTGCAAGTCCGGTTTTTCAAGCAGTTGTCGGAGAAACGGTTGCCAATAGGATTGGCGTAGCTTCAATTCTTGGTATAGCGTACGCCATAATCTGGGCTGATGCTGGATCTCTTCTGCCGTATAGCGCGCCTGATGCTCTTCCAGCCACGGGAACGAATAAGGGAAAAACGGGGTCATAACGCAGATCCTTCTGTCTTTGTTTCACAGGCAGCAGCATAGTGAATTAATACCGAACGGACTTTATCCATGACCCATTCTCTGGGGGTGTCAGAAGAAAGATGGCCTGCTTTGATGGCTTCAGCCTGTTCGGGCAAATACTGGTTTATCATGGAGAGTGGAACCGGCCGATGGTGCAGATTCGACAGTAATTTTTCAACACAGGTTTCTACTTCAGGATCTGCCCAGTAGTAGCGGATACGGTCACTCAGACTGTACTGGCGATCGATATATTGCTGATGTGCGCTGCCTTTGTAATAAGGGCTCCAGTACTGTGGCCGCTCATGCATCACCTGCTCAAGCGTTTCACTCAAATGGGCGGCTTCCAGCTCGCCATTCCATTCACGATCCAACCTATCGAGGGCAAACAATCCTTCTCGCAAGGCAAAAGTTAATGCAGGCCCCACTTTCAGGATGGCAAAATGATCACGGATCAGATTTTGATAGGTTTGCGGTGCCTGATAATCCATTGAGTGGGCTTCATAAACCATATAAGGTTGTGTTTCGATATACTGACTGAGCGCTTTGGCTTTTTCTGGCTGATAATGCTCAATCCGGTGATGATCGAACTCGACTCCCGGCTGTACGACCAATGCGATCACCCGTGACCAGACAGATTTCAACCGGGCATTTTCCCATTCTGCCTGATGGACCTTCAGCGTAGTTTCCGCCGCAACAGGGGAGGTGATCGGTACCTCTACCAGATCTTCTTTGGCACCCCCCGGTACGGGGACTTCAGTACCAATCACGTAGACAGGCGCTTCGCCGCCATTTTCCTGCCAGCTACGTTCAGCGACCGCACACAGTCGGGCTGCCCGTTTAGCTATTATTTCGTCAGTCAGCGGCGTGGGATCATCCGCACAAGACATGGAACAATCGAGATGGATTTTACGAAAACCGGCAGCCACGTAATCGTAGATAAGGGTTTCAGCAAGAACCATGGCTTCTTCAGCAGGGTGATCTTGCCAGACATTCGGTCCCAGATGATCACCCCCCAGCCATATTTTTTCTTTTGGAAAGCCCACAGAATCTGCGATTTTCCATACCTTTTTACGGAAATCGACAGGCTGCATCCCTGTATAGCCACCAAACTGATTGACTTGATTGGATGTAGCTTCAATCAATACGGCGGTTCCTCTCTCTTTGGCAAACCGGATGGCACTTTCCAATACCCAGGGGTGTGCCGAACAGACAGAGTAAACACCAACTGCCTCGCCGGATTTATGGCGATGGATAAGTTGTAATAGCGATTGCATAATGTCTCCAAGCTATTTGATACACCTTAAAAACATTGCGTCTTCAAGTTGCGGTAGGATAGGTGTTATTCATCGACAATAATGACATCGACACCAAACTCAGTCAGTGTCTTGCGATAAGATTCAGGAATACGGCTATCCGTAATAAGACGATGGATTTGCCGGGCTTCGCGGATCAGGCAAAAACTTTTACGGCCAAATTTACTGCCATCGGTGACAGCAATAATCTGATGTGCAACATCACACATCACGCGGTTGAGATGGGCTTCACCCTGATGAGGCGTCGTGATCCCGGCTTCCAGATCAAAACCATCAACGCCGAGAAACAGCGTATCAAACCGATAATGATAGAGTTGCTGCTCAGCGGCTTGACCGTACAATGAATAAGAGTTCTTGCGCACGTTGCCACCTAAAACCATCACGTCAACGTTATCGAAAGCAGCCAATTCGTAAGCAATGTTAAGTGCGTTAGTCATGACCACCAGATCTCGACGATCACGCAGTAAAGGCACTATTTCGGCAGTGGTAGAACCTGAATCAATAATGAGATAATCACCATCTTTCACAAATTCAGCCGCTTTTGCAGCAATATGCGTTTTAATATCCCTGTCCATCCGACCTTTCACCTGTAAAGGACGGTCAAAAGCGAACCGGTGATTCACCATCGCACCGCCATAGGAGCGCAGAACACAGCCTTTTTTTTCCAGGTAGCTAAGATCGTTGCGGATCGTCACAGGCGATACGCCAAAATGTTGGCTCAAAGCTTTAACCTTGACACTGCCTTCCTCGCACAACTGGTCAATAATCGCTTCACGCCGTTTTACTGTATCGGTACTCATCGTTTTCGATTCCTGCCACGACATGGAGTGTGTGGATAGTGATAAATGGAAAATTATTAGTATTGACAATAGGAGGACATTACAACAAAGGGGATTAATCGAAACTGTGATCCTGATTAAAGTTTATTTAATAATCAAAATATGACTAAAATACTTTTGTTTTGCTATCAAACGAAAGATTTTACCTTTCGTTTATTTTTTATCGAATGCTGACAAACCCGATGCTCAGGCATCTAGAAAATGAGCGAGTAGAATAAAAACGAAAGCAACTTTATTCAGGGAGAGCAGAGAGGCTATCAAACTGTTTGGTGAGAGAGATCACAAAATAGTAAAGATCGTTATGAAATTAATCGGTAAGGAAAATAAAAGAGAACTCTGTTGAGGGAGAGGTTAGTTATTTCAGGTATCCGGATTTTTGGGTTGAAACAGGATTTTGACTCTCAATGCTTCAAATGAGTACCGTCGGCCAACACGGTTGCCGTCAAGTGGTGACTATGCTGCGGTTTATAGCGGTACTCTACTGGTTGCCAGCTCTGCACAAATAGAAAAAGCGGATCTCGCTCTGTGTTTTAAAAAGTGACTTCTTTCTTGAATCTTGCCATTTTTATGACAAGATTCATCGAGTTACATTGCCGATTTGAAAATAGCCACAATCTCTTCGTGTGATGCCTGAATCGGGTTGGTAAAACCACAAGCATCTTTTAACGCATTGATTGCCAACGTTGGCAAGTCTTCAACTTTGACACTTAACTCGGACAACCCCGCCGGAATATTGACATCTTTTGCCAATTTGCCGATTTCTTGGATACAGATTTCTGCACCCTGCTGATCGTTCAAGTTGGCAATATCAGCCCCCATTGCCGCAGCAATCTCTTTCAGGCGAAATGCAGATACTTTTGCATTGAATTTCTGTACATGTGGCAGCAATACTGCATTGCAAACACCATGCGGTAAATCATAAAAACCACCTAACTGATGCGCCATGGCATGAACGTAACCCAAAGAGGCATTATTGAATGCCATACCTGCCAAAAACTGTGCATAAGCCATATTCTCACGCGCTTCCATATCATTGCCATTTGCAACGGCACGGCGCAAATAGTCGCTAATCATCGTCACTGCCTTCAACGCACAGGCATCAGTGATAGGATTGGCTGCCGTAGAAACGTAGGCTTCAATGGCATGAGTCAGCGCATCCATGCCGGTTGCAGCAGTGAGTCCTTTCGGCATACCGGCCATCAATGCCGAATCATTGACTGACAAAATAGGCGTCACATTTTTATCCACAATGGCCATTTTGATATGACGATCGACATCTGTAATGATACAGAAACGCGTCATTTCAGAGGCGGTACCCGCCGTAGTGTTAATGGCAATCAGTGGTAACTGAGGTTTAGCAGAACGATCAACACCTTCGTAGTCCCGGATATCTCCACCGTTAGCCGCCACCAGCGCGATCCCTTTTGCACAGTCATGCGGTGAACCACCTCCCAGAGAAATAACGCAATCACAATCATGCTGGCGCAGGATGGCTAGCCCTTCTTCAACATTAATAGTGGTCGGATTTGGATTCGTCCCATCATAAATCGCACTTTTTATCCCTACTTCAGCCAGTAAACTCTGAACTTCTCCAACAACACCAATCTCGTTTAACACGCGGTCAGTGACAATCAAAGCCTGCCTGTAGCCATAATTTTTCATTAATTCAACGGCTTCAGTCATGCATCCCATGCCGATTTTATTCACTGGCGGGATAAAGAAAGTTGATACTGCCATTTGGAACTCCTTAGATTTTACTTAAGCATTTCAAATCTCAATGCAAAAGAAGTGAGTTACAATGTGACACTTATCTACCTCAGCAATTTTGATCGATATCAACAATCGCCTTTGTAAAATTTAAAAATAGGTATAGCGATGCCTGAACTAACGACATTCATCAAAATTGAATAGCAAATAATATCGTCATTAATAAAATTAATAGTGTGCTATAATGTTAACAAGTTAATATGTCAATTATTATATGAATAACATTCCTAACTTGATAATAGTTGTATTTTTCATTATCAGCTTCGTGCTAATTGTTAACCTCGATTCAGAGGTAGCACACTTTATTGAAAAATTTGCTGAAAGGCTGATACGAAAAAGTTGATATGGCGCAGGAAGAAAATTTAGGGATTTTGTCAAAAGTACGCTTTGAATAATCGAATAATTTATCGCATGTTTTATTAAGGGTGCTGAACTTCCAGCACCCTATTTACTAACAGTCGATTTTTAATCTAACCATTCAGTATGGAACACACCTTCTTTATCAGTCCGCTTATAGGTATGCGCACCGAAATAATCACGTTGAGCCTGAATCAGGTTGGCAGGCAAAACCGCTGAACGATAGCTGTCGTAATAAGAAATGGCCGCAGAGAATGTTGGCGTTGGAATACCATTCTGGACACCATAAGAAACGACATCACGCAGGGCTTGCTGATACTCATCCGCGACTTGCTTGAAGTAAGGCGCTAACAGCAGGTTAGCGATAGCGGAGTTCTCATTGTACGCATCCGTGATTTTTTGCAGGAACTGCGCACGAATGATACAACCTGCACGGAAGATCTTGGCAATTTCGCCATAATTCAGATCCCAGTTGTATTCATCCGAAGATACTTTCAACTGCTGGAAGCCTTGAGCGTAAGAAACGATTTTACCCAAATACAGGGCACGGCGAACTTTCTCAATAAATTCTGCCTTGTCACCATTGAATGGCTGGGCTTCAGGGCCTGACAGAACTTTAGAGGCTGCAACACGCTGATCTTTCAGAGAGGAAATATAACGAGCAAATACGGATTCGGTAATTAGTGTTACTGGAACACCCAGATCCAGAGAACTCTGGCTGGTCCATTTACCCGTACCTTTATTGGCAGCTTCATCCAGAATGACATCAACCAGATATTGACCTTCTTCATCTTTCTTACGGAAGATATCAGCGGTAATTTCGATCAAATAGCTGCTCAGTTCACCTTGGTTCCAGTCACTGAACACATCCGCCAGTTCCTGATTACTCAGATTCAAGGAGTGTTTCAGCAAAGAATATGCTTCTGCAATCAGTTGCATGTCGCCATATTCAATACCATTGTGAACCATCTTCACATAATGACCTGCTCCGTCTGCACCGATATAAGTGACACAAGGCTCACCATCTACTTTGGCAGCGATCTCTTTCAGAATAGGCGCAACCAGCTCATAAGCTTCTTTCTGACCGCCAGGCATGATTGAAGGGCCTTTCAATGCGCCTTCTTCCCCACCGGAAACACCTGTACCAATAAAATTAAAACCCTGAGCAGACAGCTCACGGTTGCGGCGAATAGTATCCTGAAAATAGGTATTGCCACCATCGATCAGAATGTCACCTTTATCCAAATGCGGCGTCAGTGATGCAATGGTTTTATCCGTAGCTTCACCTGCCTTGACCATCAACAGAATACGACGTGGCTTTTCCAGTGAGCTAACAAACTCTTCAATGGAATAACTTGGAACTAATTTTTTCCCTGGATTTTCAGCAATAACTTCATCAGTTTTATCGCTGGAGCGGTTGAAAATGGATACAGAGTAACCACGGCTTTCAATATTCAACGCCAGATTGCGCCCCATAACCGCCATACCGACAACACCGATCTGTTGTTTGGACATGAATAACTCCCGTCTGATCATGACTGCTGCCCACCAAAATGCCTGACTCAACACTATGTCAATCAAATAATGTCATATACAACAAAATTACAGTGGGCAATTTGTTAATGAGATTACATGTTAACTCAGGAATAGGCTTCAGGGGTAGTTATTGATGCAACCGATATCGTCATACTGTTTTTTTGCTGAAAAAATTTCCAGCTGGGATAAATCACCTATTGATATTTCTGATACCAATCCGCATTATTCAAGTAATCGGCACAAGCCGTCACATTAAAAGGTAAAATAAACTGTATGGAATGGATCGCTGATCCTACGATATGGGCCGGTTTGGCCACACTTATCGTTTTAGAAATTGTTCTCGGAATTGACAACTTAATATTTATTGCCATTCTGGCAGACAAACTTCCTGAAAAGCAGAGAGACAAAGCTCGCCTGACAGGTCTGACCTGTGCTCTGGTCATGAGATTGCTCCTGTTATTCAGCCTTTCTTGGCTTATTTCCCTGACAACTCCATTACTAACTTTATGGAATCATCCTTTCAGCGCCCGCGATTTAATTATGCTGATAGGGGGAATATTCTTGCTGTTCAAGGCCACAATGGAGCTAAATGAGCGGTTGGAAGGTAAAATGCTACATAACAACCAACAGCGCAAAGGTGCAAACTTTTGGGCAGTTGTTGTGCAGATTATCGTCTTAGATGCCGTCTTCTCGCTGGATTCTGTCATTACTGCCGTGGGTATGGTCAATCACATTGGCACCATGATGGCTGCTGTCATCATTGCCATGATCCTGATGATATGGGCCAGCAAGCCACTGACGAAATTTGTTAATGCTCATCCGACCATTGTTATCCTGTGTCTCAGCTTTCTGCTGATGATCGGTTTCAGTTTGGTGGCTGAAGGCTTTGGCTATGTCATTCCGAAAGGCTATCTCTATGCCGCCATCGGCTTCTCGATCATGATCGAAGCGCTGAACCAGTTTGCCCAGTTCAATCGCCGTCGGTTCCTGAGTGCTTCCCGCTCCTTGCGCGAAAGAACCGCAGAGGCTGTACTTCACATTTTAAATGGCAAACGTGAAAACGCCGATCTGGACAATCACGCTTCCAATCTGATCGCAGACCATGAAGACCATAAAGCCGTCTTTGAACCGCAGGAACGTCATATGATCGCCCGTGTTCTCAGCATGGCGCAACGCACAGTCAGCAGTATCATGACCTCACGCCACGATGTGGTTTATCTCGATATCCATGCACCAACTGGAAAATTGACAACACTACTGGAAAAGCAACCGCATACACGAATTGTGGTAACGGATGAACAAGCCAGTGACGAGCCACTCGGTGTAGTGCATGTTATTGACATCCTCAATCAGCAACTGACTCATAAGTCATTTGACTTGCGGAAGTTGGTGCAACAGCCTCTGATCTTCCCTGAATCACTCTCCCTGCTTCAGGCGCTGGAGCAGTTCCGTCAGGCACAGACCCACTTCGCCTTTGTTGTTGATGAATTCGGTTCCGTTGAAGGTGTGGTCACAGTGACTGACGTGATGGAAACCATTACAGGCAACCTGCCTGCGGGGGGTGGAGAGATCGACGCCCGCCATGATATTCAGGTAACAGAAGAAGGATACTGGATCGCCAATGGATTTATGCCACTGGATGATCTTGTGCTCTATGTTCCATTGCCATTGGATGAAAAGCGCGAATACCAGACGCTGGCTGGCTTGTTGATGGAAGACCTGCAACGTGTTCCACAGCAAGGTGAGCAGTTACAGATCGGCGATTATCTGTTTGAACCGCTCGAAGTGACCAGCCACCGCATCAATAAAGTGAAAATCACGTCACTGAAAACGGAAGAAGAGATAGAAGCATAATCCTCTGCGTTAATTCCATCACCAACTGACAAAAACCGACATAATGTCGGTTTTTTCAGCTCTGACAAATTTTATTGTATCGTTTTAACCTTTATTTTTAGATAATTTGTCTGAACGGTTTTACAGGTGTAATTGAATGTCTCATTTGACATTGCCTGCAAGATGCCTCTACGAACACACATTCACCAAGTTAATGAGTTGATAACGCAGGCTGATTAAACCAGCGCCATAACTCAAACGGATATCACAAGGGGATGTGTGTCGTGGTAGGTAGTTTTGACACTGACCATTCTCCACGACAGGAAATTCACGCACAAGGTGTGCTATCCAGTGTTAATGAGCAGGTTTGATGATTTACTCATGGGCGGAGAAGTCACCACCGCCTTCATATTGCCCCAGGATCTTTTCAGCAAAATTTCCTGTGGCTGGGTTAGCAATACGTCTATTTATTGTTGATAAAATGAGGGTTTCATATGAGTACGAAATATTTTGCATTACTAACACATGCAGGCACTAGTAAACTGGAAAATGCTACGACATCGGGGACGAAACTTGAGATTACCCACATGGCCGTTGGTGATGGCGGTGGCAGCTTACCCGTCCCAAACGTCAATCAATCCAAACTGATTAATGAAAAACATCGCGCTGAAATTGATGTACTGACCATTGATCCCAAAAAACCCAACCATATTATCGCCGAGCAGGTACTTCCTGAGGGCCAAGGTGGCTGGTGGATCCGTGAAATCGGCCTGTTTGACAAAGATGGAACGCTGGTTGCCGTCGGGAACTGTGCAGATCTCTACAAACCTCAATTGCAGGAACAGACCGTTAGCATGGCGCTACCCGTCAGCAACTCAGATTGGCCGGGCTGGGTAAACGAGCTATTTTCTGGTCTGGCAACACGCAATTATGTGAGAGAGAAAATTAAAGATCATGCCGAAAGCCGCAATCACCCAGATGCAACATTGAAAGAGAAGGGTCTTGTCACTTTGAGTAACGCAGTAGATAGTGACAATGAAACTCATGCTGCAACATCAAAAGCGGTGAGAACAACCTATGCTCTGGCGACTAAAGCCTATGACTTGGCTAATGTAACCAAGCCTACCGACAAGTGGGTGCCTTTGACCCGTAAAGTTAATGGCAAAGAGCTATCATCGGATATCAATATTAATGCAGCTGATGTCGGTACCTATAACAAGGCTGAGATTGATACTCAAGTCAATAAAGCAGTAGAAACCGCTGGCAGCAAAGTCCCCTTGACCCGTAAAGTCAATGGCAAAGAGCTGTCATCGGATATCAATATTAATGCAGTTGATGTCGGTACCTATAATAAAGCTGAGATTGATACTCAAGTCAGCAAAGTGGTAGAAACGGCTGACAGCAAAGTTCCCTTGACCCGCAAAGTCAATGGCAAAGAGCTGAAAGAGGATATCGTACTCAGTGCGGCTGATCTCGAGACCTATAAGAAGGATGAGATTGACCAGAAAGTCGGCAAAGTTGAAGCTCTGGCTGAAACTGCCAATAAGAGTGCAACCTCCGCAATTCAAAGCGCTGACAGTAAAGTTCCATTAACCCGCAAGGTCAATGGCAAAGAGCTGTTAATAGACATTGAACTGACCGCGCTTGATGTAAATGCCTATAACAGACCGGAAACCGACGAGCTTATCGGCATAGTTAAGAAACTGGCTGATACTGCTAATCAGAATGCGACTGCGGCCCTCCAAAGTGCTGACAGCAAAGTGCCATTAATCCGTAAAGTCAATAACAAAGCACTGTTAACTGATATTGATCTGAACGCAGCGGATGTTGGTACCTATAACAAGTCGGAAATTGATGCTCATATCAACAAAGTTGAGCAATTGGCTGATACCGCCAATAAGAATGCGACTTCCGCTATTCAAAACGCTGACAGCAAAGTGCCATTAACCCGCAAGGTCAATGGCAAAGAACTGTTAACTGATATTGATCTGAACGCAGCGGATGTCGGTACCTATAACAAGTCGGAAATCAATGAGCATATTAGCAAAGTTGAGAAGCTGGCTGATACTGCTAACCAGAACGCCACCACCGCGATCCAAAGTGCCGACAGCAAAGTGCCGTTGACCCGTAAAGTCAATGACAAAGAGCTGTCAGCCGATATTCAACTGAGCGCGGCGGATGTCGGTGCCTATACCAAAGTAGAAACTGACACTCATATCAATAACGTCAAAACTCAGGTCGATAATGTCAATAAGCTGGCGGAAACCGCCAACCAGAACGCCACGACCGCGATCCAAAGTGCCGACAGCAAAGTGCCATTAACCCGTAAAGTCAATGACAAAGAGCTGTCAGCCGATATTAAACTGAGCGCGGCGGATATCGGTGCTTATAGCCAGAAAGAAACTGACGACCGTATTAGTGACGTTAAAACTCAGGTCGATAATGTCAATAAGCTGGCAGAAACTGCCAACCAGAACGCCACCACTGCGATTCAGAATGCCGACAGCAAAGTGCCATTGATCCGTAAAGTCAATGACAAAGAGCTGTCAGCCGATATTAAACTGGACGCGGCGGATGTCGGTGCCTATAACAAAGTAGAAACTGACACGCATATCAATATCGTCAAAACTCAGGTTGATAATGTCAATAAACTGGCTGAAACCGCCAACCAGAACGCCACCACCGCGATTCAGAATGCCGACAGCAAAGTGCCGTCAACCCGTAAAGTCAATGGCAAAGAACTGTCAGCCGATATTCAACTGAGCGCAGCGGATGTCGGTGCTTATACCAAAGTAGAAACTGACGATCATATCAATATCGTCAAAACTCAGGTTGATAATGTCAATAAACTGGCTGAAACCGCCAACCAGAACGCCACCACCGCGATCCAAAGTGCCGACAGCAAAGTGCCGTTAACCCGTAAAGTCAATGACAAAGAACTGTCAGCCGATATTAAACTGAATGCAGCGGATGTCGGTGCCTATACCAGAGGGGACACTGACGCTCATATCAAAGACGTCAAGGTTCTGGCTGAAACTGCCAACCAGAACGCCACCACCGCGATCCAAAGTGCCGACAGTAAAGTACCATTAACCCGCAAAGTTAATGACAAAGAGCTGTCAGCCGATATTAAACTGAGCGCGGCGGATATCGGTGCCTATAGCCAGAAAGAAACTGACGATCATATCAATAACGTCAAAACTCAGGTTGATAATGTCAATAAACTGGCGGAAACTGCCAACCTGAACGCTACCACCGCGATCCAAAGTGCCGACAGCAAAGTGCCGTTAACCCGTAAAGTCAATGACAAAGAGCTGTCAGCCGATATTAAACTGGGCGCGGCGGATATCGGTGCCTATACCACAGTAGAAACTGACGACCGTATCAATATCGTCAAAACTCAGGTTGATAATGTCAATAAGCTGGCGGAAACTGCCAACCAGAACGCCACCACTGCGATTCAAAATGCCGACAGCAAAGTGCCGTCAACCCGTAAAGTCAATGGCAAAGAACTGTCAGCCGATATTCAACTGAGCGCAGCGGATGTCGGTGCTTATAGCCAGAAAGAAACTGACGACCGTATTAGTGATGTCAAAACTCAGGTTGATAATGTCAATAAACTGGCTGAAACCGCTAACCTGAACGCCACGACCGCGATTCAGAATGCCGACAGCAAAGTGCCATTAACCCGTAAAGTCAATGACAAAGAACTGTCAGCCGATATTAAACTGAATGCAGCGGATGTCGGTGCCTATACCAGAGAGGACACTGACGCTCATATCAATAACGTCAAGGTTCTGGCTGAAACCGCCAACCAGAACGCCACCACCGCGATCCAAAGTGCCGACAGTAAAGTACCATTAACCCGCAAAGTTAATGACAAAGAGCTGTCAGCCGATATTAAACTGAGCGCGGCGGATATCGGTGCCTATAGCCAGAAAGAAACTGACGATCATATCAATAACGTCAAAACTCAGGTTGGTAATGTCAATAAGCTGGCGGAAGCCGCCAACCAGAACGCTACCACCGCGATTCAGAATGCCGACAACAAAGTGCCGTTAACCCGTAAAGTCAATGACAAAGAACTGTCAGTCGATATTAAACTGGATGCAGCAGATGTCGGTGCCTATAACAAAGTAGAAACTGACACACATATCAATATCGTCAAAACTCAGGTTGATAATGTCAATAAACTGGCTGAAACCGCCAACCAGAATGCCACGACCGCGATTCAGAATGCCGACAGTAAAGTGCCGTTAACCCGTAAAGTCAATGGCAAAGAACTGTCAGCCGATATTCAACTGAGCGCGGCGGATGTCGGTGCCTATAGCCAGAAAGAAACTGACGATCATATCAATATCGTCAAAACTCAGGTTGATAATGTCAATAAGCTGGCGGAAACCGCCAACCAGAACGCCACCACCGCGATTCAAAGTGCCGACAGCAAAGTGCCATTAACCCGTAAAGTCAATGACAAAGAACTGTCAGTAGACATTAAACTGGGCGCAGAGGATGTCGGTGCCTATACCAAAGTAGAAACTGACACGCATATCAATAACGTCAAAACTCTGGCTGAAACTGCCAACCAGAATGCCACTAGCGCGATTAAAAGTGCTGACAGCAAAGTGCCGTTAACCCGTAAAGTCAATGGCAAAGAACTGTTAACTGACATTGAGTTGAGCGCGGCTGATATCGGTACCTATAACAGAACCGAAATCGATGATCGTATCAACAAAGTTGACAAACTGGCTGATACCGCCAATCAAAATGCCACTTCTGCCATTCAAAGTGCCGGCAGCAAAGTGCCACTCATTCGCAAAGTTAATGGCAAGGAACTGTCAACAGACATTCAACTGATTGCGGATGATGTTGGTGCCTATAACAAGAAGGAAACCGATGATCGTATCAGCATAGTTGATAAACTCGCTGATACTGCCAATAAGAATGCTATTTCTGCCATTCAAAATGTTGACAGCAAAGTACCATTAACTCGCAAAGTGAACGGCAAAGAACTGTCAACAGATATTGAACTGACCGCGACTGATATCGATGTCTATAACAAAGCAGATATCCACATTCTTTTCGAGGACGTTAAAGAACTGGCAAATAATGCAAATAACAACGCGGATAACAAAGTACCATTAACTCGTACAGTAAATGGTAAAGCGTTGTTAACAGACATTAAACTGCAAGCATCTGACCTCAATGTCTATAGCAAAGGAGAGGTTGATAGTCGTATCGAAGATGTTAAGGATCTGGCAAATAGCGCAAATAATAATGCGGATAGCCGAGTGCCGTTAACTCGTACAGTGAATGGCAAGGCGCTGTTATCGGACATTAAACTTATAGCATCTGATGTGGGCGCTTATACTAAAGCGGAAACCGATCTCCGTATCAGCAAAGTTGAAGACTTGGCTAAGAGCGCCAATAATAACGCCAGCGGCCGACTGGAGAAAGGCCAAAACGGGGCGGATATCCCAGACAAGAAAGCGTTTGTAAAAAATCTTGGCCTGTCCGATCTCATTGGGTTAGGTATAGAATCCCGTCGAGTCGGAACAGATGTCACCATAATCAAGCTTGGTGATATCATCAAGATCAACGGGCTTGCAGTAGCTAGTGAACCGATTGGTGAAGTTAATTCATTCGTTATCGGTGGGGTTACATACTATACCCACTACTACAAAATACAGCTACCCATCAGCTTGCCAAACGGCATAATTTCATGTCATGCAAGTATTGTCGGGAATAATTTTGATAATCAACAACCGGGTTACCTTGCTGATGTAAAAACACAGCGGAATAATCCAAATGGCGTGGGAGTGTCGAAAGATACATTGACAATATCTGTCACAACGCCGCAGGTTGGCTGGGTTCCTCACTTCGATTATCAGGTTATAGGGTATTAACATACACTGGAAGTTTAGTCCTAACCCGTTATTTTGTAGTGAAGTCGTACCACTATAAAATTGGCATAAATCAGGTGATCGCCTCGGCGATCACCTGATTTATGCGGTAGTTTAGACCCAATCTGCCAGCCAAGCACATTTTCCTTTGCATCTCCCTACAAATAAATCAGCACCATAATCTCATTAGGTATGTTGAAAACTCATTTATTCAACAAATTCTCAAATTCCTTACGATCTTTAGCACGACTATTCTGTTCAATCCAATTTCTGATGGATTGTTTGGCTTTTTCCTGTAATTCATCACTCAGCAATGCTTCAACATTGAGCTTATATTGCAGGTTATCCCAATTACCATAAACCCTCAGGGGCACTTTTAATTTCTGTAGCTTACGCACAAATTCGTTTTGTTTTCCCCAGCCGCCTGTCAATTGCACCCACAACGACATATCGGTACTTTGTTTCAGCAAATTCGCCTTGCCCTGCCCTGTGATATTTAACATGCCCGATATCGCAGAAAGGTTATCAACCTTAAGCTCACCTTGATTCAGTTGCGCTCTGACAGACATATTTTTTGCTTCGGTAAAATCATCAGTATTCTCTGGCTGATTAACTTGGTCAGTCGCCCTCGAAAAAGACTGCTGAATAAGCTGAGGAATGTTCAATCCCTCCAGACGCGCATTTTCCAGGCCAATATTCAGATCACCCTGCCAGTAATGGGTAATAGCATATTCGTCATAGCCTTCCCCCAGAAGATCACCATCCAGCTCAAGTTGCCCACTGAATACCGGTGGCAGAGCCAGAGCCGTCAACAGTGGTTTCAGCTCTATATTTTGCAAGAGCGGTTTAGTATGTAATTTAGCTGGGTTAACCGTGGCATCAATCGTCGTGGGGAGCGCAAAATGCCCACCAAATACATCACCGCTTAATTTCAAGATTTCTGCCATTCCATCATTATTGACGGCTTTCAAGGCAAAATTATCAATATCCATGCCCTGATAAATAAATTTATCCGCTACAAACGAAAGATTGGCCTCAAATGCCTTCAGTAAACTCAGATCATAATTTGATAACGGTGAAACAGACGTCGCAATCACCGGTTTCAATAAACTGTTTTCAATTCGATAATCATGCCTTGCTTGCAAATCATTTTGCGGTAATGCATCCCACCCCAGAAGATTATCTAAATTCAGTTTTGGCGAACTCAGGTTGATGGTGTATTGCGGCTTATTTTGCAAATTAACAGCAATATTGCCGTTAAGTTCGCTTTCATTTACCGTCAACGCCAGTTTTTGCAGCGAAATGGATGAAGGAGATAATTGGTACGCCAAGCTAACGCTGCCTGTTCCTTTGATACCCTCAGACGGTAACCCGACTCCCTTCAGTTGATATTTGAGCGAACTGACATCAGCCGCCAAGCGCTGCGGATAATCAGAGATATCAACGGAAGTATTGAATTCAAATGCCAACTCCTGCTGGTTTTTATTGATCTTGCTGCTGAATTCAAGATTGACGTGATTCTGATCCCTACGCTCCATCAGGAAATTGATATCACGGATATTTAATTGGGAATCAGTATCGGTTTGCCAGACCAGTAAGCTATCCGCTACCTTGATTCTGGCAATATCCAGTTTCCAACCTTGACCCCCTGCCACCGGATATTGGATATCACTTTTCGGCGCAATCGGGGCTTCAGCCTGTTTCTGCGGCTGGCTGTCCGGCATAAATCGCAAAACTGCACCTTTCAGCATCACTTCTTTGACTACAAACTGGTGGGATAACAGCGGCAGCAATTCGACATCCAGACGCATGTTCTCTGCCACCACCGCAGGTATTTCGGCATCAGGTGCCGTCAGTGATATCTGGCCAGTCAAAATGCTCAGTTTTGGCCAGATATGCCAGCGCAAATCATCCTGTAACACGAGATGATAACCACTCTTCTTTTGTACCTGTTCGACTATGTAGCCACGAAAATCATTCGGATTAATCAGCACAACTAACGCAGCTAAACCAGCAACAATGACTACTAACAAAATAACGAGTGTCGTCAACAATCTTTTCATGACTTCCTCAGTCTCATGTCTACAAGATGAATACCTTCACCAGAAAAAATTAGTCCTCACTAATTCGGCTGCCTACAGCTCCCTGCTGATTTTTGTACTTGGCATCCTGACGTCGGTTGTAAGGGCGGTCAGCTGAACCCGAAAGGGGTTCAAAACTCAGTGCACCAATCACCATACCTGGGCGCAGCGCCAAAGGTAATTTACCTGAGTTATAAAACTCCAAAACAATTTGACCATGCCAGCCTGGATCAATCCGGTGGGCAGTGACATGTACCATCAGACCGAGGCGTGCTAGAGACGAACGCCCATCCAGCCAGCCAACCAGATTATCGGGCAATGTGACAGACTCCAGCGTTACCGCCAGTGCAAGTTCGCCGGGATGGAGGAAGAAAACTTCTCCCTCCGGCAAAATGATTTCATCGCTCATGACACGGTCAAGTGCTGCATTGACCTCAGCTTTGGGGCCACTCAAATCAATGTAGGCAGCAGTATGACCACGAAAAACGCGAAACTGATTCCCAAGGCGCACATCAGCAGTTGCCCCATTTATACGTTCGATAGGGGGACGAGGGGTAATTACCAGTTTACCTTCCTCAAGCCATTTAATAATGTCACGGTCACAGAGTCGCATTATTTCCTCTCAAATACGATGATGCTTATGAATGCCTGAATGGCAAATTATTCGTAAAATTGGCCAATCTTGGCTTTCAATATGTCGATAGCCACGCGGTTCTTCCCACCACGGGGAACAATAATATCGGCATATTGTTTTGATGGCTCGATAAATTGCAGGAACATTGGACGAACAGTTTTCTTATACTGTTCGATGACAGAATCCAATGTACGTCCACGCTCATTCACATCACGTTTAATGCGGCGCATCAGGCAGATATCCAATGGTGTATCTACAAAAATAGAGAAATCCATCTCCTGACGCAAACGCTTATCCGTTAATAGTAGGATACCTTCAAGGATGATGACGCGTTTCGGTTCAAAATGGATGGATTCGGTTTTGCGGGTATGAGCAACATAGTCATATTGAGGCAATTCAATGGATTTTCCGGCTTTCAATGCTTGGATATGTTCGAACAGTAAACTGTGATCCATTGAACTTGGATGATCGTAATTAACTTTATAACGTTCTTCCAGAGGGGTGTTTGTTTGGTCTTTATAATAGCAATCTTCTGGAATAACGCCGATATTGTGATCACCAACCTGAGCCCGTAATTCTCTATAAAGCGTACTGGCAATAAGACTTTTGCCTGAGGCAGAGGCACCTGCAATACCTACGATTGTACACTTATGTGCTTCATCAGCCATAATAGAAGTAACCTGGTTAAAAAAAGAAAAAATAAAGTGGGGACATAGCATTCAATAACGCTATGTTTGGCGGATTATAGGGAGTTAATGACTTCTATTCCAGAGTAAACAAGATAAGTCTCGTTTTTTTCTATACGCCCCGCATAAAAATTCCGCGATTTCGCCTTGAAAAATGAAAAAATGGCCCTGTATAAACAGAGCCATTGATCGGCGATGCTGATATAGGCTTCATGAACCGATCACCGGCCAGATAGCGACAATACCAACAAAGTCACACTAAAATACGGATGTAAATGCTTACACTGTATTCGTAGCGAGGGATTACAATGACTGTTGATAATCAACAACGTTCCGTCGCATATTGACACGAAATTGCTTAACTCAAACTGCGCGGAAAGAAATTTCTGTAGGAATTTTCTCTCCCTGCCAATACATCTGAGCAGAAATATTGGCGGCAATGTCACGGTAAATATCTGCAAATTCACTGCCAGGCTGACTGATAACGGTCGGTTCACCGCGATCAAGATCTTCACGCAGTGAGATATGCAACGGAATCTGCCCCAACAGTTGACAATGGTATTTTTCCGCCAGTCTTTCTGCCCCACCCGTACCAAAAATCGGCTCCTGATGGCCACAGTTACTGCATATATGGGTGCTCATGTTCTCAATAATACCCAATACGGGGACATTGACTTTCTGGAACATGACGATGCCTTTCATCGCATCGATCAGAGCAATATCCTGCGGCGTTGTAATAACCAGTGCACCAGTCACCGGAATATTCTGGGACAGTGTTAACTGAATATCCCCTGTTCCCGGCGGCATATCGATGACCAGATAATCCAGATCCGGCCACAGTGTATCCTGTAACATCTGCATCAGAGCCTTGCTTGCCATTGGCCCGCGCCAAACCATTGCATTGTCATCTGTGACAAGATAGCCGATAGAATTCGTCGCCATGCCGTGCACCATAATCGGCGCCATGTGCTGACCGTCAGGTGAGGTTGGGCGTTCTTGAGCTGTGCCAAGCATATTGGGCACGGACGGACCATAAATATCCGCATCCAGAATACCCACCTTTGCCCCTTCCTGCGCCAGCGCCAGCGCCAGATTCACCGCTGTGGTGGATTTCCCCACACCGCCTTTCCCTGAGCTGACCGCCAGAATATTGCGGACACCGTTGACGCCCAACAGATTATTGGCTCGGCGCAGTGTGCAGATATCATGGGTAAGCCGCCAGTCAACAGATTTTGCTCCCGTAGCCGTTTGCAAAGCTTGAGTCGTTTCTTCCTTCAGTTTTGCAAAAGCACGCTTCCAGACGAACGGCATCATTAATTCAATATGCAGTACCCCATCAAGCATGGCGCAATGATGCAATGCTTTCAGGGCTATCAAGTCTTGCTCTAAAGTCGGATGCTTGAACGTTGCCAGTATTTTCACAACGTGTTCTTTCAGCAGGTCAGGATTGGTCTGCTCGGGGGATTGTGAGTTCATCCCGGCTCCTTTTGATTTGTCTTTTTTTAACCGAAAACCGTTCGCCCATCATAGCAGAAGCGGGCGGTTTGGGATAAGACCAAAATTGAAATCGACGCCGAATAGCGCCTTAAATAAAAGTAACGAAGATCTTGCGTTACCCTAGCGACAACGTTCTTGATCAGGTAACATCAAAAGCCCTTTTCAATATTCGGAAGTCAGATCCTAACTATGTCTCAAGTCGCGAACAAATTATTGGTGACCTGTGCGTTGCCTTATGCTAACGGTCCAATTCATCTCGGTCATATTCTAGAACACATTCAGGCTGATATTTGGGTTCGTTATCATCGAATGCGCGGCAAAGAGGTTCACTTTATCTGCGCTGATGATGCCCACGGCACGCCAATTATGCTGAAAGCCCAGCAGAGTGGGATCTCGCCAGAAGAAATGATTGCCAAAGTGAGCCTAGAGCATCAGCAGGATTTTGCCGGCTTTGCCATCAGCTATGATAACTACCACTCTACGCACAGCGAAGAGAATAAAGAGCTTGCCACCAAAATTTATCTGGAACTGAAAAAGAACGGCCACATCAAGAGCCGGAAGATTTCTCAACTGTACGATCCAGAAAAAGGCATGTTCCTGCCAGACCGTTTCGTCAAAGGTGCCTGCCCGAAATGTAAAGCCGAAGATCAGTATGGCGATAACTGTGAAGTCTGCGGAACCACTTACAGCCCAACGGAATTGATTAATCCTCGTTCGGCCGTATCCGGTGCGACACCAGAAATGCGCGATACAGAGCACTTCTTCTTTGATCTGCCTGCTTTCAGCGACATGCTGCAAAAATGGACGCGTTCCGGCAGTTTGCAAGAGCAAGTCGCGAACAAAATGCAGGAATGGTTTGACGCAGGTCTGCAACAGTGGGATATCACCCGTGATGCACCTTATTTCGGTTTCGAAATCCCTGACGAACCGGGCAAATTTTTCTATGTCTGGCTGGACGCGCCAATTGGCTACATGGGGTCGTTCCAAAACCTGTGCAGCAAACGTGATGACCTGAATTTCGACGAATTCTGGTCGAAAGATTCCGAAGCCGATCTCTACCACTTCATCGGTAAAGATATCGTTTATTTCCATAGCCTGTTCTGGCCAGCCATGTTGGAAGGCAGCAACTATCGCAAGCCGACCAACCTGTTCGTCCACGGCTATATCACAGTTAACGGCACGAAGATGTCCAAGTCGCGCGGGACGTTTATCAAGGCTGAAACGTACCTGAAGCACCTTGATGCAGATTGCCTGCGTTATTACTATGCTGCGAAGCTCTCCTCCCGTATTGATGACATCGATCTCAATCTGGAAGATTTCGTTCAGCGCGTTAACAGCGATATCGTGAACAAAGTGGTTAACCTTGCTTCACGTAACGCAGGTTTCATCAATAAACGTTTTGCGGGCAAACTGGCCGATCAACTTGCTGATCCTGCGCTGTACCAGCAATTTGTTGATGCGGCTGAAGGTATTGCGGAAGACTTCACCCACCGTGAATTCAGTAAGGCCATCCGTGAAATCATGGCATTAGCCGATTTGGCAAACCGCTACGTTGACGAACAGGCACCGTGGGTTGTTGCCAAGCAAGAAGGTCGGGATGCCGATCTGCAAGCCATCTGCTCAATGGGTATCAACCTGTTCCGCGTTCTGATGACTTACCTGAAGCCCGTTCTTCCAAGCCTGACTGACCGTACAGAAGCGTTCTTGAATACCGAACTGACTTGGGATGGCATCCGGCAACCATTGCTTAACCATGAAGTTTCACCATTTAAAGCACTGTTTAACCGTATCGAGATGGCAAAAGTTGACGCTATGGTGGCTGACTCCAAAGAAAGCATCAAGCCACAAAAAACCCTGACAGGCCCACTGGCCGATGATCCCATTCAGGACACCATCGCATTTGATGATTTTGCCAAGGTTGACCTGCGTATCGCACTGATCAAGCAAGCTGATTTTGTCGAAAGTTCAGATAAGCTGCTGAAACTGACCCTTGATCTTGGTGGTGAAACGCGTCAAGTCTTCTCCGGTATCCGTTCAGCCTATCCAGATCCAAAAGCGCTGGAGAACCGTCTGACAGTGATGGTAGCCAACCTCGCACCACGTAAGATGCGTTTTGGCATTTCTGAAGGCATGGTAATGGCGGCTGGCCCTGGTGGAAAAGAGATTTTCCTGTTAAGTCCAGACAGCGGTGCACAGCCGGGAATGCAGGTTAAATAACCATCAGATGCCTTGTGAAATTAAGGTATAATGATAAACAACAAAGCGGGCTCAAAAAAGAGTCCGCTTTTTAATGTGACGTATGGCACATTTACAGAGTTAGTCGTATGATAAAACCCTCGTTATATTGAGGAATTATGTTTATGTCTTTCCGAAACATGCTGGTGATAGGCTGGCAATACCTGCGTGCATTCGTGCTGCTCTATTTGTGCCTCATCGCGGGGAATATCATTTCAGCACTACTTCCCTTCTCTCTCCCCGGTAGCATTATTGGCTTACTTCTTCTGTTTTGTTTACTTGCATTCCAGCTTATTCCTGCATATTGGGTGAAACCGGGCTGTAGCCTGTTGATGAAAAACATGACATTGCTGTTTTTGCCCATCGGGGTGGGTGTTATGGATTATTACCCGCAACTTAGCCAGCAAATGTTCCCGATTGTTCTCTCCTGTATCGTCAGTACAATTATTGTCATGATTGTCGTTGCTTACAGTTCCCATTATGTCCATCGCGAACGCATCATTATCGGCGCTCAACGAAAAGAACCCGATCTCAGCTCCCCGCCATCACAACAATCGGACAAAAGATAAAAATGTTAAGCCATATCTGGTGGTCACTACCATTAACACTGCTCGTATTTTATTGCGCCAAAAAATTATCACGGCAACTCAAACTTCCCATCTTTAATCCATTGTTGCTATCGATGGCCGTTATCATTCCTTTGTTACTGATGACTCACACCCCCTATGAGCACTATTTTTCCGGTAGCAGGATCTTAAACGACTTACTGCAACCCGCCGTTGTCGCATTGGCCTTCCCTCTTTATGAGCAGCTCCATCAAATCCGTGCTCAATGGAAATCCATTATTAGCATCTGTTTTATCGGTAGTATTGTCGCGATGGTGACAGGTACAGCTATCGCGTTATGGGCGGGAGCCAGCCCTGAGATCGCTGCCTCTGTGCTGCCCAAATCCGTCACAACACCAATTGCCATGGCCGTTGCGGATTCCGTTGGCGGAATTCCTGCTATCAGTGCAGCTTGCGTAATTACTGTCGGTATTTTGGGCGCGATCTTTGGTCATAACCTGTTCAATCTTCTAGAAATAAAAACGTCGGCTTCAAGAGGATTGGCCATGGGAACGGCATCCCACGCTGTGGGTACGGCACGCTGCGCCGAACTCGATCATATTGAAGGTGCATACAGTTCTTTGGCGCTGATGACCTGCGGCATTATCACCTCATTAATGGCACCTTTTTTATTTCCTGTACTGCTTCATCTATTTGGCTAGTGTCTGGCTAGTTAGCAACTCGTGATCAAACGGTGAAAAAATTCATAAAAATAGTAAAAATTTGATATAAGTTACTAAAATAATGTATCTATTACGCTCATTTCACTGAATATATGGTGTTTATCACATTACAAACCTGAGCAGACATCCTAGAATGACCTCCAATTAATTTGGAGATCATTCTATGCAAGCTCGTTTTCACGCTATTTGGTCAGAAATTACCCCTAAACTGCAAGAAGCCCTGTTACCCTATATCGGCAATGACGATTTTCCAGCGATGCTGACCGCAAAGCAGGTTGAGTCAATCAGGCAAATCTGCGGTTTTGATGATCATGCGCTGGCACTTGCTCTATTACCACTTGCAGCGGCCTGTGCCATTACACCTATCTCGCATTTTTACGTCGGGGCAATCGCACGGGGAGAAAGTGGCAACCTCTATTTTGGTGCCAATATGGAATTTGCTGGAGTCCCCTTGCAGCAAACCGTTCATGCCGAGCAATCAGCCATCACCCATGCTTGGCTGCGCGGTGAAAAAAAGCTGGTTTCTATCACCGTCAATTATTCGCCTTGTGGACATTGCCGCCAGTTCATGAATGAATTAAACAGTGGAACACAATTGGAAGTCTGTTTGCCCAACCGCCCACGATTGACACTGGCTGACTACCTGCCGGAAGCCTTCGGCCCACACGATTTGCTGGACGCACCATTACTGCTGGATACCGTCAATCACGGCTACCAATTGGATACCTGCGACGAATTAGTGCTGGCAGCACTAGATGCGGCGAACCAAAGCCATGCTCCTTACAGCCAATCCCATGCTGGTATCGCGCTGCTGGATGAACAAGATCAGGTTTATACCGGCCGCTATGCGGAAAATGCCGCATTTAACCCAAGCCTACCACCTTTACAGGCAGCCCTGATCTTAATGAATATGTCTGGTGGCAATTGTCAGTCCATCAAACGGGCAATATTAGTGGAAGGAAAAAATAGCCATCTATCCCAATCAAACGCAACCGAATCCACATTAACTTCCCTCGGTTGCACCAAAATAGAATGCCATAGATTTTGACTGCCCATCTCAAAAAAACGACAATTCAGCAAAAAATTCGGGCAAACATGAAATAAAGATAACTTAACAAAATGGCAAAATTCCCCTCTGGATCGCTCGGAGGGGGTAAAATCGAAAAAACTCATAACATTTAATTAGCTAATTCTGTAAGTTATCTCTCATTTTTGCTCATGACAAACATAATTAAGTAACATTTACTGTACTTATTTTTTTTATCTTCTTAGGATCTATAGCTGATTTTGTTATTGATTAGTCCAAAGAGTAAGTATCATGGAACTGGAACACGAAAGTAAACGTCCTCTTTATATTCCCTACGCTGGCCCTATCTTGTTGGAATTTCCTCTTCTGAATAAAGGCAGTGCCTTTACTGAAGAAGAACGCAGCAATTTCAACTTACATGGTTTATTACCTCAGATAGTTGAAACGATAGAAGAACAAGCCGAGCGTGCCTACCGTCAATTTTGCGATTTTAAAAGTGACGGTGACAAACACATTTATTTAAGAAATATTCAGGACACCAACGAAACCCTGTTCTATCGGCTTCTTGATGCCCATCTCAGCGAAATGATGCCTATCATCTATACCCCTACGGTGGGTGAAGCATGTGAACACTTCTCTGATATTTATCGCCGCGCCCGTGGGCTGTTTATTTCCTATCCAAACAAAGCGTCTATCGATGACATGCTGCAAAATGCCACCAAGCAGAATGTAAAAGTCATCGTTGTTACCGATGGTGAACGTATCCTTGGTCTGGGAGATCAGGGCATTGGCGGCATGGGTATACCTATCGGTAAACTTTCGCTGTATACCTCTTGTGGTGGGATCAGCCCGGCTTACACCCTGCCAGTTGTACTGGATGTTGGTACAAACAACCCGCAGCGCCTGAATGACCCACTGTATATGGGCTGGCGTCACCCACGCATTACGGGCAAAGAATATGATGAATTTGTCGATGAATTTATCCAGGCTGTGAAACGCCGCTGGCCAAACGTGCTGCTGCAATTTGAAGATTTTGCCCAAACCAACGCCATGCCGCTGTTGACACGCTATCGTCATGATCTTTGCTGTTTCAATGATGATATTCAAGGCACGGCAGCCGTTGCCCTCGGCAGCCTGATTGCCGCCAGCCGCGCCGCTGGCCGCCAGTTGAAAGATCAAACCGTGACCTTCCTCGGAGCAGGTTCTGCCGGTTGTGGTATTGCCGAACAGATCGTCGCTCAGATGAAATCTGAAGGATTGAGCGATGAACAGGCCCGCGCCCGCGTGTTCATGGTTGATCGCTTTGGGCTGCTGACTGATAAACAGCCAAACCTACTGGACTTCCAGAGTGTACTGGTACAGAAAAGCAGCGTCCTGCAATCATGGGATGTCAGCAATGACAGCCTTTCACTGATGGATGTGGTTCGCAATGCCAAACCTACCGTTTTGATTGGTGTTTCCGGCCAATCGGGTCTGTTCACGGAAGAGATTATCCGTGAAATGCACAAACATTGTGAGCGTCCAATCGTCATGCCACTGTCCAACCCGACATCACGTGTGGAAGCGCGCCCTGAAGACATCATTAACTGGACGGATGGCAAAGCGCTGGTCGCGACTGGCAGCCCATTTGCCCCTGTGAAATATGATGGGCAAGAATACCCAATCGCACAGTGCAACAACTCCTATATCTTCCCGGGCATCGGTTTGGGCGTCATTGCTTCCGGTGCCAGACGTGTTACGGATGATATGTTAATGGTAGCCAGCCGCGCATTGGCGGATTGTTCACCGTTGGCACAGACGGGTTCAGGTCCATTACTGCCACCGATTGATGATATTCAAGACGTTTCCCGCAAAATAGCTAAAGAAGTGGCGAAAAAAGCCCAGATTCAAGGCATGGCTACCGTCACGTCAGAAGATGCGCTGGAACAAGCCATTGAGCGTAATTTCTGGAAACCAGAGTATCGCATCTATAAACGCACTTCATTCTGATCTAAGACCTGTCAAGATCAGCTATAAGCCTGCCAGCACCGTTGGCAGGCTTTTATTACAGCACGAAAGCTTGCTTCAATATTTCAAGTAAAGTAGCCTTTAAAACATTGAATCATGAGTACGTACAAGGCAAAGAAAAATAATGTGGAAACGCCTGATTACCGGGTTGGTTTTCATCATGGCTGTCCTAATACTAACAGTCATTATGCTTGACCGCTGGATTAGCTGGAAAACCGCCCCCTATATTTATGATGACCTCAGACAACTTCCTGAACGAGAAGTCGGCATGGTACTCGGCACGTCCAAATATTACAAATCCGGCGCCTATAACCAGTACTATTTCTACCGTATTCAAGGGGCTGCTAACGCCTACAACAGCGGAAAGGTGAATTACCTGTTACTGAGCGGAGATAACGCCCAGCTCAGTTATAACGAACCCATTACAATGCAGAAAGATTTTATCAAAGCGGGAATTCCGGCTTCCAAAGTTATCATGGATTTTGCTGGTTTCAGAACATTGGATTCCATTGTCAGAACTCGTAAGGTCTTTAATGCCAACAACTTTACTATCATTACTCAGCGTTTCCACTGTGAACGCGCCCTGTTTATTGCCATGCATATGGGCATAGACGCACAATGTTATGCCGTCTCTTCCCCCAAAAATATGATGATCATACGTTTCAGGGAAGTATTTGCACGCCTCGGAGCCTTGGCTGACCTCTATATTTTGAAACGCGAACCTCGCTTTTTAGGCCCGTTAACACCGATTCCCAGCGAAACTGTTATCCCGACAGGTATTGAAGGCTATCCTGCCGTATCGCCAGAAGAGTTACAGGAATCGGGGAAAAAGCACCGCAGTTAATGCAAGTCGCAATAGAATAAGAGCCTATTGGATAGGCTCTAACCTTTTCACTTAAACCCTGCCAGACAGTTTCCCTGTTAAACCCCGCCAGAGCTTTTCAATCGGCCCTTGCTGATAACGTTTTAACCACCAGCAAGCAAACCAGATATTGAAAGCCCAAATAAACGGGATAAACACCAGCAATTCCAAACGGGTAAACCGATCAAACAATCCCCAACGATAAAAAATCGTGGTACAAATCAAAGTTTGCAGCAAGTAACTGGTCAATGCCATTCTACCAACTTGCCGTAACCAGAAATTCACTCGCCAATGGGAAATAACTGGCCAAAAACCATAAATCAACGCGATATAGGCCAATGCCAGCAAAGGCGTCGCCAGCTCGGAGATAGTATGACGAATAGTCCATGAGGCAAAATAGCTGAAGGGATATAAACACTGTATTGACAGAGCAATAACCTGAATAACCATACCCGACGGAAGTAGCCATAATGCCACTCTGCGGTAATGACTGAGACTAAACTCCCCTTTCAGCCAGCCATTGCGCAGCAGCATTGCCCCACAGAGCATCGTTCCAACCATTTGCCAGCCATATTGCACGATAACCACTATCATCATGCCACTTACCTGACGAAAACGATGCTCGATAGCCAATAACCCACCCTGGGTTTTCCAATGACTTTCATGAAAAATATCCTGCGGTGTTGGCTGCCAGAAGGCACTATTTTCTCCCACTGGAAACAACCCCAGAAGATAAAACATCATCAAACCAAACAGATAAAAAGTAATTCCTTTACCAAACAATCTATGGCGAGTATGGATAAAGTGCCATGCCAAAAGACCGGCAACGCCATATAACAGTAAGATATCACCATCCCACAGCAAGATACCGTGCAACAAGCCAATAACAGCCAGAATAATCAGTCTGGGAATATTCCATTCACGCCCCCGCTGCCACAGTAATTCAAGTGAAGCACCAAATAACAGGGTTAAAATGAATAAAAATTTTCCCTGAGTAAAAAGACTCAGGACAGACCATGTCATCACATCAGAAAATGAGATCGAATCTTTATAAAAAAGATTCATAGAAGCGGCATATGGCAAGGCAAAACTGAAAATATTCAAAATTAATATTCCCAGAATAGCGAAACCACGCACACTATCAAGTGCCTCAATCCGCTGACCCATTACTTCACTATTTTCCATGACAATAAAAGTTCATCATGATAAGTGCAGGTGACGCACGGCACGCAGAAATTCCTGTCGTGTATTCTGACTAGATTTAAACAAACCGCCGAGAGAAGTTGTCGTCGTCGTGCTGGTCGCATCGCGGATGCCACGGGCTTTCACGCAGTAATGAACAGCATCAATGGAAATGGCAACGTTATTTGTGCCGAGCAGCGTTTGCAGTGCAATCAGGATTTGCTGTGTCAGCCGCTCCTGTACCTGTGGACGCTGCGCAAAAAACTGCACGATCCGATTAATTTTTGACAAGCCAATCACCTTATCCTTAGGGATATAAGCAACCGTGGCTTTGCCATCGATAGTGACAAAATGGTGTTCACAGGTGCTGGTCAGCGTGATATCCCGCACCGTCACCATCTCATCCACTTTCATTTTATTTTCTATCAAGGTGATTTTCGGAAAGTTGTTGTAATCCAACCCTGAAAATATTTCATCGACATACATTTTTGCAATACGACTCGGCGTATCCGCCAGGCTGTCATCACTCAAGTCGAGATTTAACAGTTTCATAATTTCTGTCATGTGTTCCTGAATCAGTACCTTACGCACTTCTGGTTCCAGAGTTTGTTCACGCAATGGGGTTTCAAGGCCACGGGAGACCAGTGCTGAGTGCACCAGCGCAGCTTCTGTACTTAGGGATGACATCAGTTTCTCCAAGAATAATACTTTCCGTTACTTGACGGGGAATCGAGACGCATATTTTACGCAGATATCTGTGAATCTAACACCTTACATACAATACGGGTTCATACAATACGGATTCACAAAACACCTGCTGACATGGTATCCACTCGCGTGGTATGTGTTTACATTGTATCTGTGTACAACTCTATCTGCACGTTATCAATGCGCCACATTTGGATTACTCACTGTGGATCTGATTGCGCCTGAATACCAGTAATCCCGCAACGACCAGGCCAATAAATGCGATATACAAAGCAGGCTCCAGTTTGCCCGTCAACCACGTCGAAATAGCTGACAACATGGGCCCGACTAATTGCCCCAGCGCATAACCCGTGGTCAGCAGCCCCGCCATATAACGAGCCTGATTCGGCGCTAATTCACGCCCATACAACAAAGCCAGTTGCACGACACACATAAACCCACCACCCACCAGCAATGCCCCGATCACAAGGCCTCCAATGCCCGGCAGCACTTCTGCAATCAATATACCAATCGCCTGAAGCCACAAGGTAATCGCCAAGCGGATTTGAGCAATCGATACATGGCTCAACAAAATTCCCAGTACAATGCCGAGTACAGAAGCGCCACCAAATATCGGCCAGACGAATTGTGCAAACAGGCTGTCAGGAAAACGCTCTGTTGCCATTTGAGAAAGGAATGTGGCGGGCAGGATATAACCAAATCCAGCCAGGCTGTAGCTCCATATCAACCGTTTGATTTCCGGCGTTAGAATAAGTTTTTGGATTTTAGTCTGTGGTCGGTGCAGTTCACCACGACGCGGTAGATAATGGCTGACATAGATACTGCATAACAACGCCAACATGCCATAAATTACCCAAGCCTTGGCCGCGCCCATCTCCCAAGACTGGACACCAACAGCCAGCACACCACTGATCAAAATTCCCATTCCGGTTCCGGCAAAGACAGCGGCACTCAATCCCGGGCGATTCAGTTTTGCCAGTTCATCATTTGCCCAGGCAGCGACCAATACCAACGTCCAACCACTCGCCCAACCAATAAAGAAACGCGCAATACTATGCAATATTGGCCCATCCAGCAGTGCCGAAAGCAAAGTGATAATCACCGCCCCCCACAGCCCGCTCCACAGGCGGTACTCCACGAATCGCTGTGCTCGCATCGCATCATAAGAGCCCGCCAGATAACCCAGGTAATTAAATGCAGCAACAATTCCCGCTCCCGTCAGTGTAAATTGGGATTCAGCAATCATCAGCGGAACTTGTGGAGTAAAAGTGAAGCGCCCTATTCCCATTGCAACAACTAAAGCAAGAAAACCACTCAATGCAATTTGGAAAGCTTGATAATGACGACGGTCAGAAGTGATGATTTGATTTCTCATAGTGATTAAAAAATAATGGGATTAATTGTTTTAATTGACATTATTCAGTTATAACAAATCATAAATATAATACACATCTTTTCTTAACATTTCGTTCTTTCTCTGATGTGACAACAATTCCCCATCAAAGCGATCTTTGCCATAATGCGGCCAGCACAGGAATAAACGTTTATCCGCCATCGGCGGCATATTGGGAGCTCTCTATGGATCATTGTGATACCTCAGGCTTAATCTCGCTCGAACAAGCGCTGGAAAATCTATTGGCACAAGCCGTTGCCCTGACTCAAACAGAGGCTATCAGCCTGACGCAGTCCGCTGGCCGGATCACCGCTACAGATATTATTTCGCCAATCAACGTTCCCGCTTTCGATAACTCAGCAATGGATGGTTATGCTGTTCGTCTTGCCGATCTAAACGGAAATCAGGCTTTGCCAATAGCAGGCAAGGCATTCGCTGGTGCGCCGTTTCAGGGAGAATGGCCTGCCGGCAGTTGCATTCGTATCATGACTGGCGCTCCCATTCCCGCGGGTGCCGATGCGGTGATAATGCAGGAACAGGCTGAAGTTACGGAAGCCGGTATTCGATTCTCCTATCCCGCTCAACAAGGGCAGAATATCCGTACCATTGGAGAAGATATCGCTCAGAATGCGGTCGTATTGGCAAAAGGAACCAAACTATCCACAGCACAGTTGCCGATGATCGCCTCTCTGGGCATCGCAAAGGTTGAGGTTATTCGCAGATTGAAGGTTGCCATTTTTTCTACAGGTGACGAATTACAGGCGATTGGTGAACCATTACAGGCAGGTCAAATTTACGACACTAACCGTTTTGCTGTGCGCCTGATGCTGGAAAAACTCGACTGTGAGGTAATCGATCTCGGAGTGATCTCCGATGATCCTGACGCATTGCGCGATGCCTTTGCCGAAGCCGATAAACAGGCGGATTTAGTGATTAGCAGTGGCGGTGTTTCTGTCGGTGAAGCCGATTACACCAAACAGATTCTGGAAGAAGTTGGCAAAATCAATTTCTGGAAACTGGCGATTAAGCCCGGCAAACCTTTTGCGTTTGGCAAATTGAAAAACGCGTGGTTCTGTGGTTTACCGGGAAATCCTGTCTCAGCCGTGCTGACTTTTTATCAACTGGTACAACCGCTGATTGCCCGTCTGTCAGGTTTTACAGCATGGCAACCGCCAATGCGCCTCAATGCTAAGGCCATCACACCACTGAAAAAGTCCCCAGGCAGGTTGGATTTCCAACGCGGCACCGCATCCATTAATGAACATGGCGAATTAGAAGTACAAACCACCGGGCATCAGGGTTCCCACATTTTCAGCTCATATAGCCTCGGTAATTGCTTTATTGTGCTGGAACGAGAGCGTGGACACATTACGACTGGCGAAACAGTGCAAATCGAATTTTTCAACCACTTACTGAAAAACCAATAACTAACGGGAAAATAATGGCTATCGAGCTCACCGATGAAGAAATCCTGCGCTACAATCGGCAGATTGTCCTGCGTGGTTTCGATTTTGACGGACAGGAAAAATTAAAATCAGCCAAAGTGTTGATTGTCGGTGTGGGCGGTCTCGGCTGTGCCGCCTCCCAGTATCTTACTTCGGCTGGCGTTGGGACAATCACCCTGCTGGATTTTGATACCGTATCCCTCTCCAACCTGCAACGACAAATCCTTCATCGCGATGAGCGCATCGGAATGCCCAAAGTGCATTCAGCCGCCCAGACACTGCGGGAAATAAACCCGCACGTCACCCTACATCCCATTGAAGGATTATTGGATGATCCATCACTGGATGAATTGATTAGCCGACATGATCTTATTCTGGATTGTACGGATAACGTTGCCATTCGCGAACAACTCAACCGCCTGTGTTACGGGCGTAAAGTTCCCTTAGTTTCCGGTGCTGCTATTCGCATGGAAGGGCAACTGGCCGTGTTTACTTATCAACCGGATGAACCCTGTTATCGCTGCCTGAGCCGATTATTTGGTGAAAACAGCCTGACCTGTGTTGAAGCGGGCGTGATGGCGCCACTGGTGGGAATTATCGGCTCCCTGCAAGCAATGGAAGCGATTAAATTACTGACTCAATACGGGAAAGTCGGCCGTGGCAAAGTGTTATTGTTCGATGCCATAACCCTGCAATTTCGTGAGATCAGGCTGTCTAAAGATCCTCAGTGTGAGGTTTGCCAGAGCTAATTTTAACAACAAACCCTATTCTATACTCACTGCCTCTCCTACCTGAAAAAACGCCGATTAAGGAGAATAAAAATATTGATGATGATTTAATAACGTTGTCTGATGAAGAGCAAATTTCTTTACCCGTCTACTCATGTGATGACCACATACAGACATTACTCCCTTCTTTTATATTCCTTCCTTAGAATCGTATTCAAGCTATGGTGAGATTTCCCTGGTCTTGTATTATAAAATCTTAATAGATAACATAGTATTATAAATCACCATCAATGATAATATAATATCAACGAGATTATATAATGCAAGAACTGAATGGTAAAAAATCAACTGAAGCTGATGCCTTGTTATCCAACATCGCTAAAAATATTGATTTTTTGATGAAAAAGAACAACATAGACTCACAGACTCTGAGCAGATTAACAGGTCTCGGAATTGCGACTATCAACAGCCTCAGACGTGGAGTTGGAAACCCCACTATTGCTACTGTTTCATCAATTGCAGATGTATTTGGTGTCAATGTAGGTGAAATTACCGACGGGAAATTATCTGAATCAAATGGAAATGAAGAAATTATCTCATCAGTACCTCTGGTTAGGTATGATGAATTGGATGGTTACGTATCTGGCAAAATAATCACCAAAAATTTATATAAGCTCAGTATTCAGGATAATCATGAAGACTCTCTTTTTGCCGTAGAATTTGGAAATAACCTTTTATTTCCCTATTTTGACAGCAACACCATCGCAATAGTTTCTAAAACCGAGGCAGTTTGTGACAGCGATGTCGTTCTCGTAAAAATTAAAGATGCTCCCATTTGTTTTAGACAAGTTTTTGTCGGCGAAAGTGGAATTTACTTTTCAATATTAGGCATTGAGAACGAACGAAAAACGGTTTTAACGCAGAATTATACAATAATTGGAGTTGTGATTAGGTCGATTAGAAACTTAAAATAGGATTTAATTGTGGGTAAAATAATAAGTTTTCTCAAAAAAATATTCGAAACTCGTTATATATACAGTTTACAAAAATTCGAGCCCATAAAGGAAAACGGATTTTATATCTTGAAAGAGCTAGGCACCCATACATGCATAAAAGCAAAAGCAGAAGATATTTTTGACAGCGATTTATTATACAATATCAATCCTGAAGATATCATATTTATAGCAAGGTTCGAAGAATATGATATGAGAGAAAAACAAAAATTCAAAATCATAGAGGAGAGGAGAGATCTTTCATTCATCATACAGAATGCGTATTCTCGCAGACAAATTCATGGAAAAGAACTGCTTATAGAACAGAATATAGTAGAAAAAATAGATCCAACGAGCCTTGTGAGAATAGCCTATATGTCAGGATTAAAAGATGGAAGGAAAATTTCTGACGAGATCTCAAAAGCTGAAAAAATAAAACCCTCTAAATCTCCAAATTTAAAGGTAATAAAATGACTCAGAATTACCCCACTCATTCAAAGTTTAAGTATGATTCGTTGTTTATTTCTCTATCTGTAACAATAATGATAACTTGTGATGTTCTTGTATATAAAACACTAGACTTTTATGATTTTAAAATTACATTTAGTGGAATTTTGTTCTCGTTCTACTTTCTTATATCCACGATTCAGACGGAGGTTTATGGATACAGACAAGGCGTAAAAACAGTCTGGATCATGGTGTTATACCAATCAATCTTTGTCATGGTTATCTTTGTAGCGTCACATATGCAACCCGAAAACAATCAAATATCAATGAACTTTAAGTCATTATTCGGAGAATTTTGGCGTGTTATGGTAGGAACATGGACTTCTGTACCCATTTCTTACTTTATTAACGGGTTTGTTATATCCAGCCTGAAAAAAGTCTTTCTTGGCAGGTTCTTTTTCATCAGGTATCTCATTGCCTCAATGACGACTCAGGCAGCTCTTCTGTTATCAGCTTATCCTATAAGCCTCTCTTCAAAATATAATTTCAATGAATTAATAACAATAATCACAACAACATGGTCTTACAAAGTCGTAATGTCCATTATTCTTCTGCCTATAGGGATCATCTTAGCGGATAAGGTAAAAAAATTAGAGTCGGCTGATGTATATGATTGGGGCATATCATACAATCCATTTTTCCTCAGAGGTAATAAAAAATGAAAGTCGTTAATTTGACAGACATACACCTGACCAGAAACAGAGATAAAAAACTATTTGATGTAAATCCTTATGATAACTTTGATTTTGTTTGTGAGGAAATACGAAGAATACAGAATCTTACTGGAATAGAGTTAATTATCGTATCCGGTGATATTGCAAATGACGGTGATATTGACGCCTACAGATATTTTTTAAATAGAATGGAGTCACTAAAAACACCTTATATTTCTATACTTGGCAATCATGATATCAATAAAAATTTTGAAATAACACTGGCGGAAGAAAAACCAAAATACATTATTACCTCCCGTGAATATAATAATGATAATTGGTATATGACTTCCGTCAATACTGTCGTTGAAGGAGAAGATTATGGTTTTATAACTCAAGATAACCTTGCTGAATTAGAAAGAAAAATTATTAAAAACAGCAATTTTAATATCGCCATATTTATGCATCATCATGCTATGCCGGTTGGTACGCCAATTGTAGATAGCTGCATGCTGAACAATGCCAAAGCAGTACTGGAACTTTGTGAGAAACATAAGGTTAAATTTATTGGTAGCGGTCATGCGCACACACCACGCGTTTGGCATCATCATAATATGACAGCATGTGTTTCTCCTGCTGTTTCATTTCAATGGTTATCCGGCACCGATACAGTGAAAATATCAAAAGGCTTTGGCTTTAATGTTATAGATTTTGCGCCAGATTTATCTATAACGTCATGTATTTATTAATCGTCAATAATGGCAAATAAAAAAGCGCTTCATATGAGGCGCTTACTTATTGGTTGATACCTGATAGGGTACTTTATCGGGGAATTACATCCTTGTATTCACTTCAGCCATTCCGCCCTCAATCCTCAAACTGAAAAATAATATTCTCTTTTAAGATCATGCGGGCAGAAAAAAGGCTTTACTCAGCAATTCCCTGACCTCTCAGGTACTCATCATAAGTACCTCTGAAATCAACCACTTTGTCGGATTTAATTTCTAAAATACGGCTTGCCAGTGAACTAACAAATGCACGGTCATGGGAAACGAAAATCAACGTACCTTGGTAGAGTTCCAGCGCAAGGTTAAGGGATTCGATGGATTCCATATCCAGATGGTTGGTTGGCTCATCCATAATCAGAATATTCGGTTTGTGCATCATCAGCTTACCGAACAACATCCGTCCTTGTTCACCACCGGACAGTACCTTGACCTTCTTCTTGATGTCATCCTGGCCAAACAACAAGCGTCCCAGCGCACCACGCACGGCCTGCTCATCGTCTCCTTCGCGTTTCCACTGACTCATCCATTCAAATACCGTCAGATCGCAGTCAAAATCGCTAGCGTGATCCTGCGCATAATAGCCAATCGTATTATTTTCAGACCATTTGATCGTACCGCTGTTCGGCTCTGCTTCACCTACCAGCGTTTTCAGCAGCGTAGTTTTACCGATGCCGTTTTCACCAATAACCGCCATTTTTTCGCCAACTTCCATCAGCAGGTTCAGGTTCTTAAACAGTGGTTCGTTATCATAGCCCTTGGTTACACCTTCCAACTCTAGCGCATTACGGAACAGTTTTTTCTCCTGCTCAAAGCGGATATATGGGTTTTGACGGCTGGAAGCTTTCACTTCTTCTAACTGGATTTTGTCAATCTGGCGAGCACGGGACGTTGCCTGCTTAGACTTAGACGCATTGGCACTGAAACGACTAACAAATGACTGTAAATCGGCAATCTGTGCCTTTTTCTTGGCGTTGTCTGCCAACTGACGTTCACGAGCCTGCGTCGCCGCAGTCATGTATTCATCATAGTTCCCCGGGAACAGACGCAATGCGCCATAATCCAGATCTGCCATGTGGGTACAGACCATATTCAGGAAATGGCGGTCATGGGAAATAATAATCATGGTGCTGTTGCGTTCGTTGAGCACTTGTTCCAGCCAGCGGATAGTATTGATATCCAAGTTGTTGGTTGGCTCATCGAGCAGCAGAACATCAGGATTAGAAAACAGTGCCTGTGCCAGCAAGACACGCAATTTCCAACCCGGTGCCACCGCGTTCATCAAACCATAATGCTGATCCACAGGGATACCGACACCGAGCAGCAATTCTCCCGCACGTGCCTCTGCACTATAGCCATCCATTTCACCGTAGGCGACCTCCAGATCAGCCACACGATAGCCATCTTCTTCGCTCATTTCTGCCAAGGCATAAATGCGGTCACGTTCCTGTTTCACTTCCCACAGTTCCGCGTGCCCCATGATGACCGTATCCAGCACCGTGTAGGTTTCGAAAGCGAACTGATCCTGACGCAGCTTACCCAACCGCTCATTGGGATCAAGACTGACATTACCGGCGGTTGGCGTTAAATCTCCACCCAGGATTTTCATAAAAGTAGACTTACCCGCCCCATTCGCGCCAATCAGACCATAACGATTGCCGTTGCCGAATTTGGCAGAAATGTTTTCAAATAGTGGCTTACTGCCAAACTGCATGGTGATGTTGTTTGTACTTAACACAACTTTTGCTCTTAAAGTGGATAAAAGGGAATTTGGAAAAAATCGATAGTCGCGCATTATGCCACAACAAGAAAAAAGTATCGCCAGAATACCTCGACCTCTATCTCAAAAACCAAAACACAAACCCCGTTCACATAAAAAAGATAAATAAAATTTTCTTATAAAACGACCTAAGTTGTCCGCTAAGAAAGCATAGAATAAGGCCAATAATTATTATAGACTTTCGATGAATTTTGCGGCTCAACAATTTGATATACCGGAAAAAGAAAATGCAAAAGATCAGATGGGGTATTATTGGTTGTGGTGATGTAACAGAAGTAAAAAGTGGCCCTGCTTTTTATAAACTGGAAGGTTCAGAGTTAATTGCAGTTATGCGGCGCAACGCAGATTTAGCAAAAGAATTTGCCAAACGGCATAATGTCTCAAAGTGGTATTCTGATGCCGAATCGCTGATTAATGATCCTGAAATTGATGCGATATACATTGCGACACCGCCCTCGACACACAAAGAATATACTATATTGGCCGCACAAGCCGGAAAAATAGTGTATGTTGAAAAACCCATGGCGCTGACCTTTGAAGAATGTAATGAAATGATCGCTGCCTGCCAATCTCAGAATGTGCCACTGTTTGTCGCTTATTATCGAAGGGCACTACCAAGATTCCTAAAGATAAAAGAATTAATTGATTCTGGTGCCATTGGTACTCCGCGCATTGTAAATTGCCAACTCTTCAGAGAAATGGAATCTCGCTACCAAGATCCTGATAATTTACCCTGGTTCGTAAAACCAGAAATATCCGGTGGTGGGTTATTTGTTGATTTAGCCTGCCATACACTTGATATATTAGATTTTCTGTTGGGAAAAATCATTTCGGTCAAAGGGCATGCCAATTCACAGGCAAAAGCCTATCCGGCGGAAGATTGTGTCTCAATGTCATTTATGTTTGAAAACCATATCCAAGGCGTTGGTATATGGAATTTTGCCGCTGGCACCCGTGAAGATAAGGTAGAAATTATCGGCACGAAAGGCAAAATAGCGTTTGCGACATTCGGTGATGCAGCTATTTCATATTATGACGAAAATAATCAGCTGCACCAATTCCATTTTGAAAATCCCAAACATATTCAGATGCCATTTATTCAAACGGTTATACATCAATTACAGCGCAATAATATCAGTTCATCCAATGGGGAAGCCGCCGCAAGAACCAGTTGGGTTATTGATGAAGTCCTAAAAGAGTATCGAACTTCCCTATACATAGAAAACAAAGAACAATAACCCGTCAGGCCAGCATTGGCTGGCCAAGTCGCGGTATCCGTAAGCCATCCGCTTAGTGACTTTTATCCGGTTGTTCATGCCCTCTATTGTCCGACTGCGAACTACCCATTTCCCTTGGCATAAGGGCATCATGCTCTTCACTGCTAATATGGTGTCTGTTGGAATTAAAACAGGACAGACAAAGCACTGCTGTTGCTAGGATTAGGCAATAAGCGATAATCGGCCAGGCAGTAGCGCTGGATAAAAGTGTAATGGCAAGCGTTCCGCTCCCCCCTAACAGTAGCCCCCCCAAGCAGAAGTAAACTGCTGTAGCCGTCCCGGCCATATGATCGAAACCTCGAAGCGCACCATTAGGTGCCACAGAAACCGCAGTAGCGATACCCACACCGACAAGCCACATTGGGACGATAAAGCCAAATACCGATTTAGGTATAAGTGTCTCTCCAACAGCCAGCAACAGTGCTCCTGCCATCAGGCAGCACATTCCCGCCCGTAACATGTTCAGGCTTCCCCACCGGACAACCAGACTTCCCACGATCCGCGAAGTCACCATCATAGCGATAGCCACTGTTGCAAATAACAAGCTGAAGGTAAGCTGCGATAACCCTTGTCGGCCCATCATTAACCAGGGGGCAGTCGAAAGAAAGACGAAGAAGCTACCCATTCCTGCGCTGTAGCAGAGCGTGTAGAGCCAGAAATTCAGGCGTTTTACAGGAAGAAGTAACTGTGACCACTGCAAGTCTGACTTCCGTTGCCATCGGGTCTCTGGCCAGAGTTGCCAGGCGGCAATAACAGCTACTGTCATTGCGCCTCCTAGCAAACCAAAGATTGCGCGCCACCCCAGCCAGGTGTCAACCAACACTCCTAGCAGTGGGCCTACTGCCGGAACCATAGCAAGCATAGAGCTGAGCAAGCCATAGATGATGTTGCTTTCCTCACGGCCCGAATAGATGTCGCGTATAGTCGCGAAAGTGGCTACGAGACATGCCGAAGCACCGCAGGCTTGAATAACCCGGAAGCTCAGAAAAACTTCTGGTGATGAAGCGACGGTGAGACCGAATGAAGCCACAATGTAAGCAATCCCACCACTAAGTAAAACAGGACGGCGACCAAGCCGATCTGACAGCGGGCCGAATAGAAGCTGACCGGCTCCTAACAGAACCAGGTATGCCGTCAACGTTAGCTGGATCGTCCCTGCTCCGGCACCAAGTACATCGGCTATGAAAGGCACTACGGGCAGATACATATCCATGCCCAGTGATGCCAGTAAATCGAATGGTGATAACAGTAATATTGTGGCGGTAAGAGAATATCGCCAAGAAAAATCTTTTGAGTGCACGAGACCATCTCCTCAAGTGAAGGATTTGGCGGTACTCTCGTAGAACGATGTGGTTCTTGAGAACACCGCAACAACCGAAAAACTATGGCTGCCGCGGCTTATTTCTCTGCTTTCTCGGTAGTGCTCATATGCGGGTTATCTCATGAATGAATCCATATCGTAACAATCTTCACGCTAATATGCGAAGAACCTTAACAATATCATCCCTGTATTAATGACACGATTATGTTATGAGTAGATCACATAATGGTGAAATTTATCCTATGATGCCATCTGATTCTGGAATAAAAATATTTTTTTAGCAAGTGCTTGAAAAACATTAATGTTAAAAATGACAACAGTAGAAATAAAAACATATCAACTATCAGAATATTATTCTGATAGTAAAATAGACTATTGATTTATTACAGAGTAATTACCATCAATTTATTGATTTCGTTATATCCTTCTCTTTCATAAAAACGAATGGCTTCAACATTTTGCGACAAAACTGTCAATTCCAGATGCGAATAATTATTTTCCTGTGCCCATTTTTTCATTCCAGCCAACAGTCGCTGGCCAATTCCTTGGCTTCTGGCATCCTGACTGACGATCAAATCAAAAATATAACCATAAGTTCGTGGTATCAAACAATTAAACAGCGGCGTATTTTGCTCCTGCGCAATGGAAAATCCTTTAATATCACCATTATCATCTTCCGCAACCAATAAATGAAATTTATTATTATCTATATAAGAAATAATTAAATCTCTATCCTGCTCCGAGCCTTTTAGCCTATCTGGCTGCAATTCAGCCATTTCGCTAAATAAAACGTTATAGAGTGATAAAATAGCGTCAATATCCTGTACGAAAGCCGCTCTTATTATCATACTTAGCTCCTTAATACTGAAATTACTGAGTGTAGCTTCTTACTAAAGGCGCAATATAACATTCAAAACGATCACGGATATTGCTCAATAAGTGCCATATTGCGGTATCTTTCCTGCAAAAAATGCTCATCAGCCATTTTATCAATCATAAAAATCAGTGGATCATAAAAATGATTAATATTGAGAGTACCACACGGTTTATTGTTCAAGCCAATCATGCTCCAAGTAAAGACCTCACTGAACTCCTCCAGCGTGCCAAAACCGCCGGGTAGTGCCACAAAATCCTCTGCCAGTTCCAATAATTACTTTTTGATTATACGTTACACAACTGATAATACAGTTGAGTTGCACCTGTTTCGCTGCGAAGATGGCAGCCCTAAATAACATGTTGTAACCGAGGTTTTCTGTAAATGTCTTTTTCCAAACATCGGGCGGCTTCTTTTCCACTGCTTCCTGTCGTTTTATTATTACTTTCAATGACATCAATTCAAGCGGGTGCTTCACTGGCCAAAACAGTGTTTCATGTCATTGGTGCACCTGGTGTCACCGCCCTGAGACTGGCGTTGGGGACGATTATTTTATTTCTGATTTTTAAACCTTGGCGTCTGAAATTCCAGCGAGAGTCTCTTATTCCTCTTTTTGCCTATGGCATTTCATTGGGCGCAATGAATTATCTGTTTTACATGGCATTGTCCCGTATTCCTTTGGGTGTTGCTGTTGCACTTGAATTTACGGGGCCTTTAGCTGTTGCTATGTTCTCTTCCCGACGCCCGCTAGATTTCCTTTGGATCGCCTTGGTCATTGCAGGATTAGGTTTTCTGTTACCAGTCGGGGATGGCGTCAGCACACTTGATCCTATCGGAATCTTATATGCATTGGGAGCCGGTGTTTTCTGGGCACTCTACATTATTTTCGGGCAACGTGCTGGTGCTGGCTACGGTGCTGCAACGGTTTCCATTGGGTCATTGATTGCCGCCATGATTTTCTTCCCTGTGGGATTGATACAAACTGGCCCTGAGTTACTGTTCGATCCCTCGTTGCTGCCTATTGCACTAGGGATCGCCATTTTATCTACCGCATTTCCCTATACACTGGAAATGATTGCCCTCACCCGATTACCTGCCAAAACGTTTGGGACATTGATGAGCCTTGAGCCTGCCTTGGGAGCATTATCGGGAATTATCTTCCTGAATGAGCATTTGACGATGACTCAGTGGATCGCCCTGTTCTGTATTATTTTCGCTTCAATAGGCTCTACCTCAACCATTAAACGGAAGACTAAAATAGAAAAAGTAGAATAATCAATTAGTCAGAAACAAGCTGAAGTTATCCATAAAAACCGGAGAGTTTCGAAACTCTCCAGTTTTTCTATTATTGAAATATGAAGGGTATATCAACTATCAATGTAATAGAGACAAGCAATATGACTCCCGAAGAGTTATCAACTAATCTTATTTCATCCAATGAGATAACTCATTATTCGGCATGAAGGGAACATCATTATGAGTACAGCAAAATTAATCAGCCCCAACACTTCCCACCTGATTTATACCCGCAACAACGTTAATGAAGATGTAAAGCAGAGATCGATTACTGCCCTGAATCATATGGTGATCCACTTTATCGACCTCTCCATGATGACTAAACAAGCCCATTGGAACATGCGTGGCAGAAACTTTATTGCCATCCATGAGATGCTTGATGGTTTCCGTACTACGCTCACTGATCACCTTGATACATTCGCAGAACGTGCGGTTCAATTGGGTGGCACCGCGCTAGGAACGGTTCAGGAGGTTCACAGCCGAACCCTGCTGGCAAATTACCCAACGAGCATTCATGATGTACAGGATCACTTAAAAGCACTGGCAGACCGCTACGCCATTGTTGCGAATGATATCCGTCAGGCGATTGTTGATGCAGAGGATGAAGATACGGCAGACATGTTTACCGCAGCTTCCCGTGATCTCGACAAATTTTTATGGTTTATCGAAGCAAATATTGAGCAATAAAATAAAAATATTATTTTTCATCATCTTATGGCCGCATCTGCGGCCTTTTCTACATCACGGATAATCTCCAGTAAGAAAAAACATCGAAAAATAGCCGCTACAATGTCAAAAATTAGACTAACCTTTAAAAAAATCATTTTTCTCTCTATAATCTCTTTTTGATTTAAAAATCAACATGAGGACGCTATACGATGGATACCGAAGTCAAAGATTCTAACGGTGCACTATTAAATGATGGTGACACCGTTCAAGTTATCAAAGATCTGAAAGTCAAAGGTACTTCTAAGACGCTGAAACGCGGCACATTAATCAAAAACATTCGTCTGACTCACCGTGAAGATGAAGTTGAATGTAATTCGGATAAAATCAAAGGGTTAGTGCTTAAAACCTGTTTCTTGAAGAAAATTGGGTAAATAGCAGTTACAAACCGATTTTTGCTTAAAGGATAAATAATATTAATTTTTATATTATTTATCTTTTTTTATAAAAAGTTTGGAATAAAATGGAATATTTTCCCAATTTTCAATGAATATCAGAAAAATAATTCTTACAATTCATAATATAACCCCGCTTTAGAATACCTTCTCAATAAGTATCAAGTATCCTTTATCATCATACAAATGTACTATCAGCCTTCTTTTTTAATACATTAATTCACTAACGATTATTTATATTTTCTGAAGCAAGTTAAATAATGAAAATTCACTACAATCATTGATAATTACATCACGTATAACCAGACTGTGTTTCTTTGTTTACTTCGAATCAATTACACACTTAATAACGAGAAACATTCAAGTTATTATAAACTTTAATTTTAGTTAAAAAACAAAATTATGTTTGAGATTACAATAAATTATATGGAAAAATCCTACTAATATTTTACAATGATTCACTATAATCATTATAATTGAAACCTATCTTATCGATAGCTCACCGCTATATTAAACAAAACCTAAACAACATTTAGTATATAAAAAAACCCATTGACATAGAAGAAGCAAAGAATAGAATTACCATTGTTAGCAAGCATGCTAATATAAATTAAGTCTGATATTTTATTTAATATCAAATAGGAGTAAAAAATGGAAATTGAATTTATTGAAGAATCTGAATCATCTGTAGAAGTTCTTTGCAATAGTCTTGGATGTCCATAATAAAATATATTACCCCCCTTTATTACAGGGGGGTAAATTAGGTGTTCATCATGAATATAAAAGAAATAAACATTTATTTATCTAAATTGATATCAAATCCTAAATATTCCATAAAAATGTATGAAAACCCTAATAAGTTCATGGATATATATCACATATCTCAGTCTAGCCGAGATATTTTAATAGATTTTTTTAGGAAAAATGGTAGTAAGTTTGTTAACTCTTCAATCTTACAAAAAACAAAAAGAATGGATGGATTAATAATGTCACTACCAAATTTATATAACTATTTGAATAAAGATAATTTTGAATTAGAATTTGAAAAATACCTTATAAATATTGACTTCAATAATGAAGTAAAAAAGAACCCTATTATTGAATCTACTTTCTTTTGTGAACATATAATTCAAAAGACTGGAGATGACCTTTTGAGAACTATTGCCTTATATGAAAAAGAAAAAAATAATCTATTAATAGATTTACAAGAAAAAATATTCAATATAGAAGTGGAATTATCAAAGGATATTAAATATGATGCTATAGAAAAAATATTTATTGTTTCTAATCCAACTATAAGAATTAAAGAGTTTAATACAAATATTAAATCACTATTATCATTAATAGAAAAAGAAAACTTCAGAGAAGAATTAAATAAAAAAATGGAAAAAGTGAAAACAAACATTGTATTTTACAGAAGAGATAGAACTAGAAAAATAACTTCATTATCCATAGGGAACATAATAAATTACATTATATTAACATGCAAAACACCTATTTCAGCATGTAAATTATTTGAAAAAATAAATAAACAATATATTTTGGATAGAGAATCATTTAGTACAACTCTAAAAACTCTTAGTTCGAAAAATTTAATCTCACTTAGTAATCAAAGGTGATAACATATGAGTAAATATGGAAAATTCGGTATTGGCGTTAATTATAAATCATCATTTTCTAAAGAAATTTATAATAATCTTCAATATATTGATATTCTTGAAGTTCATTCCGAGAATTTTTTTTTAGATGAAGAGGATAATTATCTAGAAAAATGTTGCGAAGAGATTCCAATTATATTTCATGGTCTTGATATGTCATTAGGAACTGATGATAACTTAGATACTGAATACATAGAAAATTTAAAAAATGTCATAATCAACAAAAAACCAATATGGTATAGTGATCATTTATCCGCTACACGACATGGAAATATTGAGGTAGGACATCTTATGCCAATTCAATTTTCTATTGAAAATTCGTATAACATAATAAATAAAATAAAAAAAATAAAAAAAATAAAATCAGAAGTAAATGAAAATTTTATTATTGAAAATATAACATATTATTATAATATGCCAGGTTCTGATATGGCTGAGATAGATTTTATCAATAGTATAGTTAAAAATAGTGACTGTGGAATATTACTAGGCATTAATAACTTATATATTAATGCAATGAATCATAATTACGATCCTGAAGAATTTCTTCTTAAATTACCATTAGATCATATCGTTGAAATACATCTAGCAGGCGGTTCGTATAAGTTTGATATGATTGTGGATACTCATGCAAATAAAATATGGGATGATGTATGGAAGTTATATGAATATTCTCTTTCTAAAACCGATGTTTGTGGCGTGATTATTGAAAGAGATTCTAATATAGAGAATTATACTACCGTTATCGATGAAGTTACTATTGCTCGTGAGATTTATAAAAAAATATATAGGAAACACCCATGAATACATTAACTAATAATGAAAACTTAAAAATAGCATCATTAGCAAGCATCCCAAAAAGAAAAAACAATCTATACTACACTGTTAAATCAATTTTTTCACAAATTGACGAATTAAATGTATACTTAAACGGATACAAATCCATTCCTGATTTCTTAATAAAAGATAAAATAAATATATATATGAGTTCCAAGTCAGGCGATTTCGGAGATGCATCTAAATTTTACCCTTTGAAAGACAAAATAGGATATTTATTCACATTAGATGATGATTTAATTTATCCTAAAGATTATATAAAGAAACTTGTATCTAAAATAGATATGTATAACAGAAAAAATTTCATTTGCGTACATGGAAATATCATAGATAGAACCTCATTATCATCGTATTATGATAATAAAAAAGGAATACATTTTAGAAAATCACTTGATAACGATATTTTTGTAAACATTCCAGGAACTGGTACTTTAGCTTATCATTCATCTCTTCATTCTTTTTCTATGGAATCATTTCCAATAAAAAACATGTCTGATATATGGGTTGCAGTTATCGCCAAAAGAAATAATATAAAAATAGTTGCTATTGATAGGAAAAAATATTGGATTCGCACATCAATAAAAAATAAAGACCCTTACTCCATATATAGCAATAAGAATAAACTAGATCAAATAATATGCCAAATAATAAAAAGAGAGGAATTATATAACATATGAACAATGAATATAAAATTACCCTGAACAAAAATGGGTATATTCTGATAAAAAATTTTCTATGTGATGAAGAAAAAAAATCTCTAAATATTGATATTGAATTTCTTTATAATAAAAAAGATACCCCAGGAAAGATCATGAAATATTACGAAGAAAGTGTTATTGATAGTAAAAAAATACTCAACAGAATAGAAAATTTCATTGATTATAAAGAAATAGATCATATAAATAAAATAGAAAAAAAAGCATCTAAATTACTATCAATAATAACAGAAAAAAAACATATTCTCTTTAAGGATAAAATTAATTTTAAATTGAGTGGTGGTGGTGGATTTCTTCCACATCAAGATCATCCAGCGTTTACTAGATTTATTAAAGAAGAAATATTTAACATTATGATCCCAGTTGATGATATGAATATAGCAAATGGTTGCCTATATATTTCAAAAATTCCATTTAAAAAGAAATCGATCCCTCATAATAGTGGACAAGCATTAAAAAGCTCATATAAAAATTATCGCTGGATTCCTATTCAAGCTAAGTGTGGAGATTTATTGATATTTAGTTCATTCCTATTACATATGTCAAAAAATAATTTGAGCAATAAAAATAGGAGGTGTATTTTTTTCACATATAATTCTATTTCAGAAGGAGAACTTAGAAATAAATATTTCGAATTTAAAAGAAAAATATTTCCACCTATTGTAGAACGTAATAATCTTGACGATCACTCCAATTGGAAGAAAAATTTAGCCAAAAAAATAATTTAGAATCAACAAATAGTTTTTCATTAAAAAAATAAAAAGAGAAATTCATGAAAATCATTAAAGAAACTTTTTTTTATAGAAGTGAACTATATCATGAAATTCCTGAGCTTAAAGTTTACAAAACAAAAGAAAATTTAAGTTTAATGGAATTACCATATCAAACAAATTTAGATTTTGAAAAAACATCAGATAAAATTAAGCATGCTAATATAAATAGGTACCCAAGTTTAGATACCAACCTAATAAAGGAAAAATTATGTGAATCAGATGGTATTATCTATGATGACAATATTCTCCTTGGCAATGGTCTTTTAGAAATAATTCAAACTATTTTATTATCATTTTCTACTGACAAAACTACAATAATCATTCCAGACCCATCATTTTTCATGTTTACTAGATTATCAAAAATATGTAGAGTAAATATATGTAAAATCCCTTTAATCAAAAAATTCGACATTGATGTTTTTGGATTTATTCAAGCATCTAAAAAATATCAAAATCCAATAATTATTATTGACAACCCAAATAATCCAACAGGATCTTTATTCAAAAAACAGGATTTAAAATTAATAGCAGAAAATTGTAATTGCCCTATCATTATAGATGAAGCATATATAGCCTATTCAAAAGACAATTCAAGTGCATTGAGTTTCATTATGAACTATGACAATGTTATTGTATTACGAAGTTTTTCAAAAATAGGCTTTGCTGGACTACGTTTTGGCTATTTAATTTCAAATAGTGATATGGTTTCTTACATTAAAAAATTTTCCCTACAATATTCATTGACTGATATAAAAATAAATGTATTGTTAGATATATTAAATAACAATAAAATTAATTTAGATCATATCAATTCAATAAAAAAACAAAGGGACATCATTATATCAAAAATATCTCATATGGAAAAAGTCTTTGTATCAAAAAGCCAAGCTAATTTTATTTTCTTTAGAATTAAAAAATATTATATATATAACTTCCTCAATGACTTAATAAACCATGGAATAAAAATAAATCATTTTCCTTATGGCTATTCTAAAATCACAAATAACAGCTTAAGATTTTCTCTTGGTAATGATATTACAAATAATATAGTAATTAGTTTAATGTTAAAAAACTTTAAATAGGACCAATAAAATGTATTACACTCTTGGATATCAATCAATTATTGAATCAATAAATAAGGCTATTACCCCATATTATAATTATAATAACTTCATAAAAAAACACTCTATTTTTACTCATATTCCGAAACAAAAAAATCCTCTTATAACTACTTATGAAGGAGCATTGCCATTTTGCTATTATCATCTTATATCATTAGAAAAACACTTTACTAAAAATCCAGAAAAAATAAATAAAATGATCAATTCAAACATATTTTACGAATGGCTAAATAGATTAGAAATAAACAATGAAATTCATAACCTAGTAAATAGGATAATAAAAATAGTCATAGTAAATGAATTATATTCATATACAAATGGAACAACCGAAAATACAATAGGGCTTTCTTCTATAGACTTCAAAGATAACTTTAATCATCAAGACTTCTTAGAGTTAATATTTCACCAATTAACTCATATGATTTTATTTATTGATGACATTTCACATACTCATATGAAAAAAAATGATAAATTAATAACTGTAGATGTTGAGGGAGTTAAATCTATTTTTGATGATAAAAAATTCCCTATATATACGTTATTTCACAGCTATATAGTAGGGGTGGAAATTCTTATATTTAGAAAAGAATTTTTTGGAGAAGAATCGTCCTCAATATATCATGGAAAAACAGATAGAATAATAAAAATATGCCAAAAAATGTCCATATCTATTGAAAATAATATCTCTTATTTTTCGAATAGATCAATATATATTTTTGAAAAATCAAAAGAATTGATAAATAAATTTACTGATAAAGAGATAATAAAATGACATATGAGAATTTCGTTTTATTTAATGATATTAAAGAAATAATTAACTCCAAAGAATACAATTCAGATATAACATGCAATAATAACATTACTAACTATATACATAAAAACAAAATCACTAAAAATATCAAAGATGAAATATATTATAAAGTATCTTTGAATGGTGATATATATATAATTGAATTTAATGAAGAAGATACTATAGATGAAACTGTCATTTTACTTGAAGGTATTTTTGGTTATCCTCTTACTTATAAGAATAGAAACAATAAAAAATATGAGGTCATAAAAAACAGTAAAAATCCAAAATGGTTTTTTGAATCAAATTATTCACAACCAGTACATACAGATGAAGGTCATGAAAAAAAACAACCAAGTATACTTGCACTCTATTGTAAAACAATATCAAAAACCGGAGGAAATAGTATATTGGTTGATACAAAATCCATTTATAATTTTCTATTAAATAAATATGGTTATAAAGTAGAAATATTATTCAATAATAAATGTATTAACTTAATTAACAAAAATGAAAACTTAACCAAAAGCATACTCTCAACAATAAAAGAAAATATTGGAATATCATTTTCTCCATTGATCAATAATTTTAAATGCACTCAAGAAGTTTATGCTATGCTGAAAGATATAAATAAATTCATACATGATAAGGAAAATCAGTATCGATTTAAGTTAAAAAAAAATCAGTGTGTTATTTTCAGTAATTATCTCTACTTGCATTCCAGGACTGCGTTTCCAAAAGACTCAAATAGAACATTATATAGGATTTGGTTTTAGGAGATTCAGAATGAACTTACTTATAGCCGATGCATTAGAATATAAAGGAAAAATAAAATCCTTTGCCTCTGGAAATAAAAATTTAATTATATTTCTTTGTTTTTTATTTATTCCAGCGAAAGCAAGTGGCATTATTTACGGGTTAATTTATTTTTCACAATTTGCATTAACACCTAATACACCTATTCAATCACTCTATATTTCGTTAATACTTTTGTTGATCTATGTTATTTTTTATTCACTACAACGACCATTATTTCCGGTCAAATATTCCAATAGTATGATTTCATCTTTAATAGATAAAAAATCCTTTTTCTTATTCAGAATAATATTTTTAGCTTACAGTGCTATTCCACTATCTATGTTCTTTTTTCTTGGATTATTATCTAACGATAAAAGTAGCATAGACCATATTACATCAGTGTTATTTTTAGTTACTTCATTTTCTTGCATCGGTTTTTTCTTGTATGAATTAAGATTATTCTCTTTTCTTAGTCTATCTGTTATTTTTATTTTATTTTTTATCTTCAAGCATGGGCCATTATACAATATTTCTTATACTGCCATTATCTTATTGGTGGCTTTGAATTTGTTTATCAAGACTAACGATAATATAAGCCACCGAATAACAGAAAGATCCTTTTTGCCTTCATTTCTTTTATCCCCTTATTTTATAAATTTATTATACTTTATAAAAAATAAAAAAATATTCACCATAAATTTAATTATCTCAGTGATACTCTCCTATCTGGTTTGCTATATTGCTTATCAGCAAACACCCGATAGAACAATCTATATAACAATAATATATCTCAGTTTTACACTCTATATATTCACTCTATTTTTCTACAATATCATTCACATAGAAAACAAACATCTATCTTATCTTGTTAATTTTTCATCAAAAAGAAAATTTATTTTTATTAATTACAGCCTGTGTTTTTTATTATATATAATATGCGGCCTGCATTATATTATAATAACCCAATCAACTCCGCTATTAATTTTTTATTATTCAGGAATTTACTCATTAGTAGCACTAATAAATTTATTAAGATCGCAATATACAAAATTAATAACCCTATGTGTTATTGTTTTATTTTCTTGTTTAGGAGGATATATTTATGCTTAATATTGTCGGATTAGATATTTCAGTTGGCCATAAAAGAATACTTTCTGATATTAATTGTCAGTTTGATATTGGGCTAAATCGTATTGTAGGTGTTAATGGTTCTGGAAAAACCACGTTTCTTTCCTGTGTTTCTGGTATTAACAAAATTGATAAAGGGAAAATAAATCTTATTAAGGGTAATAAAAATCATCCATTCAAACTACAAAAGCAGGGTTTTTATCTTTCTGATCATACTGATTTTTATCATTTTCTTACCGGACTGGATATCATAAAACTCATTAAACGTTATAAAAAAATAAATTGTTATCATCAGTTAGATGATTATTTAACAGGATTTGGCATATCCGGTTATCTGAATACTAAATTTGGTGATATGTCACTAGGAACCAAAAAGAAATTATTACTGACATCAGCATTAATGACTGATGTCGATGTTTATATTTTAGATGAACCCACCAATGGCCTTGATGTGGCATCAATGGGGTTTCTAAAGGAAAAATTCAGTTTTCTTGCTGACAAGAAAATTATCATTTTCAGTTCACATGACGAAAGTTTCTTAAAAGATCTCAACATACATGATTACAAAATACATGAAAACCGTATTTCCAAAACGGGAAGTTAGCATAACTTATCGTGGTCAATAACGCTTCATCGCGTTATTGACCTTTTTTCATTTGCAGTAATTCATCTTCTGACGGCACAGCCGGTTGCTCAATAGGAAATACCGGTAAAGCATTCAACAGACGGGAACCATAACTTTTGCTCAGTAGGCGCCGGTCATAAATCACCACCTCACCATAACACTCATGACTGCGGATCAATCTTCCCACTTGCTGAATAAGGTTGAAAGACGCACTCGGCAAACTTTGTACTTCAAAAGGGTATCGCTTTAAGGATTTCAGCCATTCACTTTCCGTAATGATGACCGGATTGGTCACAGGAGGAAAAGCTATTTTATGGATATGTACTTGTGAAAGATAATCACCTTTCAAGTCCAGCCCTTCCGCGAATGACTGCAATCCAATTAGCACGCTGGGCTGCCCTTCATCAATACGTCTGCAATGAGTTTCCACCAATCGATAGCGCGGCTGATCACCTTGCACCAATAACATAAGCCGCAATTCTTTCACGAAAGTGAGAAAACCTTCCATTGCACGCTGGCTGCTAAATAACACCAGCATTCCCCGATAGGCTCCCATCAGTACCTGCGAACGAAAATAACGCGCCATTTCTTCAAGATGCTGCATTTCATTTTGAATAGTGGGTTCCTGCGTCATCTGGGGAATAATAATACGTCCCTGGCGTACATGTTCGAAAGGAGATGACAAGGTGATAAAGCGATCATCATAATTTTCATGCAGCCCAGTCAGCTCCTGAATACGAGAGAAGCTATTTAGAGAACGTAATGTCGCTGATGTCACCACAACATGGGGAATATTACGCCATAACAACTGCGTTAATTGCTCGCTGACTCGAATGCCTGCACAGTGAAAATAAAGATGCGATTGGTTTTTCTCACAACGGCGAGTGAGCCATTTCGATATTGGTGCATGGGAAGATTCTTCCTGTGATGCTAAACGCCACAGTTTCACCATATTCTCAAAGTAACCCAATGTTCGGCTGGTTTGCAGAATAGCATGATGCAACCTGACAATATCCTGTTTGGCTGTTTGATCGGTAAGATCATTTAAAATCGCTTCAGACAGGCCACGCAACCCATCAGTAAGTTTGAATAATTGCTGGCAGCATAACAGCAAATTTTCAGGTAATTTTCCCAGTTCAAATAAATATTCTACTGCTTCACGGCGTTCGGGCAATAATACCTGTGTGATATCCGCTAGTTCCTTAAAACATTCACGAATTTTTTCACAATGTGCCTGCAAACGGGTGATGTTTGCCAAAGCTGGCGGTTTTGGCGGGCGAAATTGAAGCAAGTATTGCTCTACATGACGAATAAAGGTATCCAACTGCCCATTAAGTTGAAATAACGTGATTTCGCCTTCAACTTCCAGTGAATCCCTTGCAACATCGGGAATATGATGCCCTTCATCCAAAATCAGCAGCAGGTTTTTCGCTTCCGGTAAAACGGATTCACTTTCCAGTGCAGCCATAACCAGAGAATGATTGGCAACGACAACATCCGCATTTTCAATTTCTCGACGGGCAAGGAAAAATGGGCAGCGATGGTAAAACTGGCAGTTTCTCGCCAAACAATTCATTTTATCGGTGCTGACCTTTGCCCACAGCGAATCCGATAACGCCAGTTGATGATGGTCACGCAGGCCATCCCATGCAAAAGTGCTGTAATCACTGCGCAGCCTACGGCACAGTTCCCGTTCTTCACTATTAGCGATTTCGGTTTTGTCTTCGACCAAAAGCATCAGATCAATCTGCTCCCCCTCCGTAGCACAGATAGCTTCCAGATTGCGTGGGCAAACATACCGCGCACGGCCAAAAGCCCCGGTGAATTTCAGGTCAGGGATGAGCTTGCGTAACAACGGCAAATCTTTGCTGTAAATCTGATCTTGCAAAGCAACATTGGCGGTACTGACCACTAGCGGCTTTTTTTCCGCCCGACTGACGGCAATACCCGGGATCAGGTAAGACAGCGTTTTACCGACCCCGGTCGGGGCCTCTATCACCAAATGCCGTCCCTCTTCATCTGCCAGTGTCTTTGCAACCTCTGCAATCATCTGACGCTGAGGCTCACGTGGAATGAAGCCATCAATATGGATGGATAATGCCTTATACCATTGGCTAATCTGATTTTTTATTGAACTGGAAAGTGCCATGAGTTTTGCTACGTAAAAATTGGAGGGCTATTCTCCCATAGAGCGACCATCAGATCAGCTTTATATCGCTATTATTGGGAACACGTTTCCAGCTTTTTCATTGAAGAAGCAAGAAAATCGGTTATTACTTGTTTGGAATACAGAAGCCGATATACTTTTGGCTTTCCGTGTCGGCTATAAACCATGACTAGAAGCTATCACTGAGAACCACGACTTAAAATATAGCTTTTAAAAACATAGCGGCTAAAAATTCTGATTAAAAATCTTATTGAGAACTAAAGATGAAAAAAATCCTGCTTATTATCATCGTGTTATTTTCCCTCGGCTCTATTGGCGGTGTCTTTTTGGCAGGGCTGAATATGTACACTCGCTCAACAACTCCGGTAGAAGAGCCACAGCAGTCACAGCAGGAAAACGCCCCGATAGGGCAACAATAACCGTCAATATATCCGCTTTTATTACAATATCCGGCATTGCAACATCATGTGAGAAAGCTCATGAAAAATGAATATTTTGTTAGTCCGCAATGGTTAAACGACCATCTCCATGATGAGAATGTCGTCATTGTTGACGCCAGCGCCCCCATGCCTACCCAAACTATCGATTATCACCAGTTATGGCTGGATAACCATATTCCGGGTGCCCAGTTTTTTAACCTGGATAAAATCGCCAATCTCCAGACTAACCTGCCACATATGCTGCCAGAACCGGAGATTTTCCGTCAGGCCGTTGGCGCGATGGGGATCAGTGAAAACCATCTGGTGATACTTTACGATCAGGGGAATATGTTCTCTGCCCCACGAGCATGGTGGACTTTCAAGATCTTTGGCAGTCGCAATATCCGTATTCTTGAAGGGGGTTTGCAGGGCTGGCAGCAAGTGGGTTATCCAACGGAATCAGGTGAAGTTACCCGTCAGCCCCAAATTTTCAATATCCAATTCGCCCCTGAAAAAGTCTGTTCTCAGGAACAGATTCTTGATGCTCTCCATAATAAAGCGCCAATACAGTTTATTGATGCCAGAGCCGAAGACCGTTTTCAGGCCAAAGTACCAGAACCTCGCCCCGGTTTGAGAATGGGGCATATCCCCGGCTCAAAAAATGTCCCGTGGACAGCATTGATTGATAATGGAAGTTATAAGTCACCAGACGAGATTGCAGCTATATTCAAAAAGCAAGGCATTGATTTAAAACAGCCAATGATGACTAGCTGTGGTTCTGGAATGACAGCCGCAGTTTTAGTATTAGGGCTGGATATGATTGGTCACAAAGAAGTGGGATTATACGATGGCTCTTGGGCGGAATGGGGTGCCGATGATTCTCTTCCGTTAGAAAAATAGATAAAACAGCAAAGGGCATCAAAATATCATGCCCTTTTTCCTATCAAACATATGAGTCCTACTGAGTTTATAAGACGATTAATTAGAAATTTTATGGTATACAAATAGGACAATTATCGCACCCACGACTGCAATGGCAAAACTCCCCAGATTAAACCCATCAACTTTTCCCATGCCGAAGAATGTACTGATATATCCACCAACGACTGCACCAATAATGCCTAAAATCACCGTCAGGATGATACCGCTGCTGTTATCCCCCGGCATAACCCACTTCGCAATAATTCCAGCAATTAAGCCAAAGATAACCCATGACAGGATACCCATATACAACCTCCAGAATTGATTAGATGATTTGCTTAAGAACCTTAGTATAGGCTCTAATAGGGTTTTACTGTATATTTCTCTTCTATGCCCTAATTTAAGACACTAAATAAAAGAATTGCAAATAGTAAAAGAAAAGATATTTATAAGTCATTAGCCATATTTATATAAAAATTAACATTAAAAATCAGAATCCATTAATGAAATTTAAAAGTTAATTTTTCCAAATGAATAATTATCACAGGTCAGTTTTAGCAAAACATTTTTTCAGTATAATGGGAAATATTCGGACAATATAATAAAGATGAAAGGGATATAGCAGATAATTTAATAGCGGCTGGGTGAGTCCCAGCCGCAACGTTCTTTCAATTTATAACAATAATCATACTTCTGCGGCTGAAGAGATAATATTTGAGATAGCAGCAGATGTTTTCAATGCTCTGATCTGCATAAATAACTCATCGGCTTCATCATACTCTTTACGTAGATAGCCAAGCCACTGCTTGATGCGGGCAACGTGATACATGCCTGTATCGCCCTGCTTTTCCAGATAAGTATATTTTTGCAATAGCTGAAGCACACCATTCCACGGCATTCTTGGTTCGTTGTATTTAATAACACGACTCAAGTTTGGTACATTCAGTGCGCCACGGCCTATCATCACCGCATCACATCCCGTCACCTTCATGCACTCCTGAGCACTGTGCCAATCCCAGATTTCACCGTTGGCAATCACTGGAATGGCGAGGCGACGTCGGATCTCGCCAATCGCCTGCCAGTCTATGCGTTCTGCTTTATAGCCATCTTCTTTAGTACGCCCATGCACCACCAATTCGGTCGCGCCCGCCTGCTGAACAGCATCCGCAATTTCAAACTGACGATCACCGGAATCCCATCCCAGACGCACTTTTACCGTAACCGGTAATTCTTCAGGTACAGCGTCCCGCATCGCTTTGGCACCACGGTAGATGAGTTCAGGGTCTTTCAACAATGTAGCTCCCCCACCGCTGCCATTCACGGTTTTGGAAGGGCAGCCGCAGTTTAAATCAACGCCCCATGACCCCAATTCAACTGCCCTGACAGCATTTTCGGCCAGCCATTCTGGGTATTGCCCCAGAAGCTGTACCCTGACGGGGGTTCCTGATGGTGTCCGGCTCTGATGATCCAGTTCAGGACACAACCGGTAAAAAGATTTCACCGGCAGCAAACTGTCCACCACACGCAGGAATTCCGTGATACAAAGGTCATAATCGTTGACCTCACTCAGCAGTTCCCTGACCAGAGAATCCAAAACACCTTCCATCGGGGCCAGTAAAACGCGCATGGATTATTTTCCTGATACGGCTAGTTTGCTTTGGATGAAGTACGCGGCCAGCCCTGTCGCGATGGTGCACCTTTACTGCGCGGACGATCACTGTTTTGCTTGGTACTGCTTTGGTTAGAACGACTCTGGTTGGAGCGGTTCGGCTTGGTACTACCCTGATTGGAAGGGCTTTGTCTGCCGTTGCCACGCTGACTGCCACGGGAATTACTTCCATTCAGAATGGGCTCAGCTTTAATGGAAGGATCAGGGTCATAACCCGAAATCGCAATACGTGGAATTTCACGCTTCAGCAATCGTTCAATATCGTGCAGGAGTTTGTGCTCATCGACACAAACCAGCGATATTGCCTGTCCTGTCGCTTCCGCACGGCCTGTACGGCCAATACGATGCACGTAATCTTCCGCAACATTAGGCAATTCAAAGTTAACGACGTGGGGTAGCTGATCGATATCCAATCCACGGGCAGCAATATCTGTCGCCACCAGCGCACGTATCCGGCCTGACTTGAAATCGGCCAGCGCACGGGTTCTGGCTCCCTGGCTTTTATTACCGTGAATCGCAGCAGCAGTGACACCATCTTGACTGAGCTGTTCCGCCAGACGGTTTGCACCATGTTTGGTGCGGGTAAAGACCAATACCTGCTGCCAGTTCTGGTTGCCTATCATATAAGAGAGCAATTCTCCCTTACGTTTTTTATCCACAAAATGAACAGCTTGATCGATTTGTTCAGAAGCCGAGTTACGACGGGCAACTTCTACGCTCACCGGATCACGCAGCAATTTATTAGCAAGGCTCTTGATATCATCAGAAAAGGTCGCCGAAAACAGTAAATTCTGGCGTTTTGCGGGCAGTTTGCTCAATACCCGACGAATGTCATGAATAAAGCCCATGTCCAACATGCGGTCAGCTTCATCCAAAATAAGGATTTCAACATGGGATAAGTCCACCGCATTCTGGTGTTCTAAATCCAACAGACGCCCCGGCGTTGCCACGAGAATATCGACACCACCACGTAATTTCATCATTTGTGGATTAATGCTGACTCCACCAAATACAACCAGTGAACGCAATCTGAGATATTTACTGTAATTGCATACATTTTCACCCACTTGAGCCGCCAGCTCACGGGTCGGTGTCAAAATCAGCGCCCTGACCGGACGACGACCTTTTGCCTGAGCCGAAGATTCACTCAGTAATTGCAAAATTGGCAAAGTAAACCCTGCCGTTTTCCCCGTTCCCGTCTGGGCACTAGCCAAAAGATCTTTACCGGACAACACAACAGGTATGGCTTGCTGCTGAATAGGGGTGGGTTCCACGTAACCTTGTTCTTCAACGGCACGTAAAATATCAGCCTTCAAGCCGAGTGACTCAAAATTCATAAATAAGAAATGCTCCAGACTTCACCATTCCTGAAACCCGTTCAGGAGCAGTTTTATGGGAAGAAAACAGACGCGATAAATCGCAAAGAAATTACACAAACTGCAATGCATCATAAGCGCGGCATTATAACAGATATGTTTTTCTAAACAGCATAGAAGAAAAGAATAATTGACTTTTATATGCTAATAAATGTGCCTATTGGCAGAAAACGTTTGCAGGAAATGACAAAAAATAGGCATATTATTTTTTTTTGGTGGCGATTTAACGTAAATTTATGCCAGCTTTACATCAGGTTACTTTAGTTTTAAAGTTAATCATATGATTGATATATTGATGGCATTTTCGAAAATTCTTTGTAACAGGATACCGCATAACATGGCAGCTAAAACGACTCAAACATCGCGAGGCGAACAGGCCAAACAGCAACTTATTGAATCAGCGATAGAAATTTTCGGGAAGTCCGGTCTGGAAGGTGCGACCACCCGTAATATTGCCCAGCACGCAAAACAGAATATCGCCGCTATTTCTTATTATTTCGGCTCTAAAGAAGGGCTATACCTTGCTGTCGCACAATTTATTGCCGATAAGCTAAAATCGGAATTTTCCCCACTCGTTGAAGCGATTGACCGTTTTTTTGTCGAAACTTCTCAGCCTTATCCACCAGCGCAGATACTGGCATTTATCCATGAAGGAATGACGAGGTATAACTGTCTGATTTTCGAAACAAGCAGTATCAATCTCAGCCGAATCATGTCACATGAGCAGTTGACGCCCACAGCGGCTTACAGCGTTATCCATGAACAGGGGCTTGCCCCGGTTTATTCCCGTCTGAATAAACTCATCGCCAATTATATCGGCGCGGATGAACGCCAGATTTCAACACAGATCCACACACATGCCCTGTTAGGGGAAATTCTTTCTTTCCGTCTGGCACGAGAAGCGTTACTACGCCAAACGGGTTGGGACAATCTTGGCACCAAAGAATACGAATTAATCAATCAAGTGTTATCTCAACACATCACTTTATTGCTTAACGGGTTACGGCAGAAGTAACTCACCCAATGCCATACAGGCTGAAAATTAAAAATTGAATAACGCATAAGGGATGGTATGAACAGTAAAAAGTTTGCTCTTTTCCTATTAGCGATCATCGTTGTTATCGGAGCTATTGTCGGCATTAATTATTATCAGGAACAAAATGACAAGGAATTAATTCTGTATGGCAATGTTGATGTCAGAACCGTCAATCTTGGCTTTCGAGTCGCAGGTAAGCTGGCAGCCCTGCAAGTAGATGAAGGCGATGCAATCACTGCGGGTCAGGCACTCGGCCGACTCGACGATGCCCCCTTCATCAATGCCCTGAACCAGGCGAAAGCAACCCGTGATGCCGCCAAAGCAAATCTTGCCAAAACCGAAGCCGGTTATCGCACTGAAGAAATTGCTCAAGTACGTGCCGAGACCACGCAAAAAGAATCCGCATTCCGCTTCGCTGATAGCTTCCTGAAACGTCAACAGGGGTTATGGCAACGTAAAATGATTTCCGATAACGATCTGGATAATGCCAAAACCGGCCAACATCAGGCGCTGGCGGCTTATCAAGCGGCAAAAGATAAGTTACGTCAGTTTGAGGCTGGTTATCGTAAAGAGGAAATTGCCGCCGCCAAAGCGCAACTGGCACAAGCAGAAGCGGCCGTGGCACAAGCAGAGCTTAATTCACAGGATACGCAACTGACTTCACCGTCAGCGGGTGTCATTCTTACCCGAGCCATCGAACCCGGCACGATGCTGGCAGCCGGAAACACCGTCTTTACACTCTCGCTGACCAAACCTGTCTGGATCAGAGCGTATATTGATGAACCCAATCTGAATCAAGCGATAGCAGGGCGCGAAATCCAAATTTATACCGATGGGCGGAAAAATCAGCCCTATCACGGCAAAATCGGCTTTGTTTCTCCAACGGCTGAATTCACGCCCAAAAATGTTGAAACACCCGACTTAAGAACCGATTTGGTCTATCGGCTGCGCATTATTGTCAACGATCCCGATGAAGGGCTAAAACAGGGAATGCCTGTCACTCTGCGTTTCACTGATTCTAATAAGTAAGGCGCGAATATGACCAGTTCGGCTTACACGATAATACTGAACGGCGTAGAGAAAACATTTCCGGGGTTGGACGTTCCTGCCGTATCGCACTTGAATGCAGAAATTCAAGGGGGATCAGTCACCGGTCTTGTCGGGCCGGACGGTGCCGGAAAAACCACGCTGATTCGGATGCTGGCAGGGCTATTGAAGCCCGATAACGGCAATATTAAAATCATGGGGCTTGATCCCATCAAAGACAGCGTTGAAGTGCGTTCTGAACTGGGCTATATGCCGCAGAAGTTCGGTCTGTATGAAGATTTAACCGTGCTGGAAAATCTCAATTTATACGCAGAGCTGCGGGGTGTGATTCGCGAAGAGCGCAAGGCCACTTTTCAAAAACTACTGACTTTCACAGATTTAACCCATTTCACTGGGCGGCTGGCGGGAAAATTGTCCGGGGGCATGAAACAGAAACTGGGGCTTGCCTGTACGCTATTGGGAAGCCCGAAAGTTTTGCTGCTTGATGAGCCGGGAGTGGGTGTTGATCCCATTGCCCGTCAGGAATTATGGCAGATGGTGCACGAACTCGCTTCCGACGGAATGTTGATTCTGTGGAGCACGTCTTATTTAGATGAAGCAGAACTGTGCCGTGATGTTTTACTGCTGAACCGTGGTGAATTGCTCTATCGCGGTCAGCCGCAGAAATTGACCCAGAATATTGTCGGACGATCTTTTCTACTCGATGTCAAACAAGGTTCCCGCCGTAAAATCCTGCAACATGCGCTCACGCTGCCACAAGTGACTGATGGGGTGATTCAGGGAAGATCTGTGCGTCTGATCTTAAAAGCTGGTGTAGACCAAAGCGGTCTACTCCAGCAAATAGGGCTGCCTGATGCCAAGCTATTTGACGCCGAACCTCGCTTCGAAGATGCCTTTATCGATCTACTGGGTGGCGGTCCCTCCCATCGCTCTGCACTGGCAGAAATCATGCCGCAGATACCGCCCAATCCGACGGAAACCGTTATAGAAGCCCGTAGCCTGACCAAAAAATTTGGTGATTTTGCAGCCACTGATCATGTGGATTTTCAGGTGAAGCGCGGGGAAATTTTTGGCTTGCTCGGGCCTAATGGTGCTGGAAAATCGACGACCTTCAAGATGATGTGTGGGCTGATCATCCCCACTTCGGGCAATGCGCTGGTTCTGGATATGGATTTAAAAACCAGTTCAGGCAAAGCCCGCCAGCGTCTCGGTTATATGGCACAGAAATTTTCCCTCTATGGCAATCTGACCGTTGCACAGAATCTTAAGTTCTTCTCCGGTGTTTACGGGCTGAAAGGCCGCCATCAGCGGGAAAAAATGACTGATATGGTCAATGCCTTTAATCTCGAACCGATCTTGCATCAAACCACCGACAGCCTTCCGCTCGGCTTTAAACAGCGTCTTGCCCTTGCCTGCGCCTTGATGCACGAACCCGATATTCTGTTTTTGGATGAGCCAACGTCGGGCGTTGATCCACTGACTCGCCGCGAGTTTTGGCTACATATCAACGGAATGGTAGATAAAGGTGTTACCGTGATGGTGACCACCCACTTTATGGATGAAGCAGAGTATTGTGATCGTATCGGGCTGGTATTTCGGGGAAAATTGATCGCCGCTGGGACACCTGATGAGCTGAAACAGTTGGTTACTACTCCTGAACGTCCCAATCCTTCAATGGAAGAGACCTTTATCGATCTTGTGGTGAATTATGATAAGGAGCCGCAATGAGTCATCCTGAACACACTCGCCCTGAATATCAGGGATCCCATAAAGCTGTCAGTTTTTCATGGCGTCGGTTAAAAGCACTGTGCATTAAGGAGAGCAAACAAATTGTCCGCGATCCCAGCAGTGCCTTGATTGCGGTAGTTATCCCGTTGATGCTGCTGTTTATCTTTGGTTATGGCATTAACCTTGATTCCGGCAAACTGCGCCTCGGCATTCTGATGGAACAACAAAGTGAAGATGCCCGTGAACTCGTTCATGCATTTACAGGCTCGCCCTATATCGATGCCACTGTCAGCGACAATCGCCAACTCTTGATCAATAAAATGCAGATGGGTGGGGTTCGCGGCATCATCGTGATACCGGTAAATTTTGATGTCCAGCTCGCCCGCGTTGGTGGCCATGCCCCCATTCAAGTGATCACCGATGGCAGTGAACCCAATACCGCCAATTTTGTTCAAGGCTATGCGAAAGGCGTCTGGCAAATCTGGTTACAGCAACGGGGGCAAAATCGCGCGGTTTCAACGGCTCCACTCATTGACATCCAAATCCGCTACTGGTTTAACCCTGCAGCCATCAGCCAGCATTTTCTCATCCCCGGTGCTATTTCAATTATTATGACGGTGGTAGGAGCGATCCTCACTTCTCTTGTGGTCGCCCGCGAATGGGAACGGGGAACCATGGAAGCACTGCTGTCAACCCAAGTCACCCGAACTGAATTACTGCTCGCCAAATTATTACCCTATCAAGTGCTGGGTTCTTTCGTCATGGTGCTTTGCATGGTATTCACCGTGTTTGTACTGGGCATTCCCTATCGCGGCTCACTCTGGCTATTGGCACTGATTTCCAGCCTCTATCTCGCTACCGCCTTGGGTATGGGCTTGCTGATTTCTACTGTGACACGCAATCAATTCAATGCAGCAATGATTGCCCTGAATGCCGCTTTTTTGCCTGCCATTATGTTATCCGGCTTTGTTTTTGAAATAGACAGTATGCCCGCTTTTATTCAGGCAACGACTTATATCATCCCTGCCCGCTATTTTGTCAGCAGCTTACAAACGCTATTTCTGGCGGGTAACATCGGCACTGTGCTGATCACGAATTTGCTTCTGCTGATTGCCAGCGCCATCGTTTTTATTGGCTTGACCGCATGGAAAACCCGTCGGCATCTGGATTAAGAAGGAAAGAGCATGTTTTACAGCCTGTATACGCTAGTCATAAAAGAGTTGCAGTCTCTCCTGAGAAATCCCCAGACACGAGCCACTCTGATTGTGCCGGTTCTCTTTCAGATGACCCTGTTTCCCTGGGCGGCCACGCTGGAGGTCAAGAATGCCACGATTGCTATTTATAATGAGGACAAAGGTCAGGCTTCCATTGAATTAACCCAGCGGCTGGCAAAATCGAAAGCATTTCCTGATATTATTCTGCTGACCAGTTCACAGGAAATCCGCCCGACGTTAGATAACCGCAAAGCCCTGCTATTGGTGCGCTTTCCACAAAATTTCAGTGCCAATATTGCCAGCCAGACACCAACGTCAATTCAGGTCTTACTGGATGGACGTAACTCAAATAGCGCACAAATTTCCGCTAATTATATCCAGCAGATTGTGATGAATTATCAGAAGGAATTATCAGGCAATTCGGCCAGTCTCAACAATAGCGACTTGATCATTCGTAATTGGTATAACGCCAATCTGGATTATAAATGGTTTGTGGTGCCATCACTGGTTGCCATGATTACGACAATTGGCGTTTTGATCGTGACCGCACTTTCCGTTGCCCGTGAAAGGGAACAGGGAACACTGGATCAATTGCTGGTTGCTCCGTTGGCGACATGGCAGATTTTCCTCGGCAAGGCGATCCCCGCATTGGTTGTGGCAACCACTCAGGCCAGTATTGTTTTACTTATCGGGACATTGTTTTACCAAATCCATTTTGCCGGCTCCCTGCTGCTATTTTATGGCTGCACTCTGGTTTATGGACTATCGCTTGTTGGTTTTGGCTTGCTTATCTCCGCTGTCTGTTCAACGCAGCAGCAGGCTTTCATCGGCGTGTTTGTGTTTATGATGCCAGCTATTCTGCTGTCTGGTTATATTTCTCCCGTCGAAAATATGCCCGTTTGGTTACAGGATATTACGTGGGTTAATCCTATTCGGCATTTTACTGATATCACTAAGCAAATTTATTTGAAAGGTGCGGATTTTTCGGTGATTTGGCACAGCTTATGGCCGTTATTAGTCATTACCGTGACAACTGGCGGGATCGCTTATCGGTTATTCCGTAGTAAAATTGCTTGATGAATTATGAAAAATTATTTTCTCCCGAACTTTTGGCTGATTTTTCCAGTAATGTATTCCACAGGGGCAACTCTTGACCGGAGGTGCAAAAAGAGAAAAACATAATCTATCATCATTCTATTTTTACATTTTCTTTAAAAATAATTAACAAAAAAATAATGGGAAATAATATATCAACAATTAATCAGAAAAAGATCTTCTTACTTTCTTTTATTTCTAATATAAAAAAACCTGCTGGTGCAGGTTTTTTCCAAAATATTCAGTGGTGATTAACGACGATCACCGAGAATACGTAATAACATCAGGAACAGGTTGATGAAGTCCAGATACAGAGTCAATGCGCCAGTAATGGAGTATCTGCGCAGGTTTTCTTTATCGTTAACATCCAGCTCCGCACCCATTTCTTTCAGTTTCTGGGTGTCATAAGCAGTCAGACCCGCGAAGACTAAAACACCAATATAGGTGATTGCCCACATCAGTGCCGGGCTTTTCAGCCAGATGTTTATCAGAGAAGCCAGAACGATACCAATCAGCCCCATAAACAGGAAGCTACCTAAGCCACTCAGGCTGCGCTTAGTGGTGTAACCATAGACACTCAGTGCACCAAACATCGCCGCTGAAATAACAAAAGTGCTGGCAATTGAACCACTCGTGTAAATCACAAAAATACTGGAAAGCGTCAGTCCCGTCAGCATGGAATACAGCATAAACAGCCCTGTCGCCAGCGCACCGCTCATTTTATGAACCAAGCCAGACAGCACAAATACCAGTGCAAGCTGAGCAATGATCAAGCCATAAAATACGATGGAGCTACTAAAGATTGCGTTTAAGATTTCAGGGCTATTCGCTACATATCCTGCAACAAACGCAGTTAACAGCAGACCACAAGTCATCCAGCCGTAGACTTGTGCCATATAAGTTTGTACACCAGAGCCAGCTTTCTGGACAATCGAACCACTAGAACGTTGATATCGGTCCATGACGATTACCTTTTAATAACAAGTTAAGGGATTGAGACTGCTTAAAAATAAACAATCTATTCAAATGTTATACATTAGCATAGAACATTAACAAAACCATCCGCCAATTAATGGCAATTTCAGTGACATATTATTTAACTATCCAGTTTTAGAGATAGGCCGCAAAATTATCAGCCAAAAGATTTTACCGTTATTTACCAGCGTCCAGCCGCTTCCTGATCACTCTCTCGCGTTGCTACCCAGCGCTCTCCTTCCGCCAGAGACTCTTTTTTCCAGAATGGTGCTCTGGTTTTCAGATAATCCATAATAAATTCAGCCGCAGCAAAAGCCATGCTGCGGTGAGCGCTGGTGACACCAACGAACACAATCTCCTCGCCCGGATACAATGCACCGATGCGATGAATGACACTAATTCGTTGCAGCGGCCAGCGCTGACGGGCTTCGTCAATGATAGCCTGCAACATTTTTTCCGTCATACCCGGATAATGCTCCAGTGTCAGTGCCTTGACGCTATCCCCCAGATTATGATTACGCACTTTGCCCGTAAAGGTAACGACTGCGCCATCATCATCGCACTGCGAGAGCCATTGGTATTCATCACCGACGTTGAATGTCTCTCTTTGGACACACACTCGTGTGTTTTCCATGATCATCCCCCCGTAACTGGCGGGAAAAAAGCCACTTCATCACCATCCTGCAAAGGGTGTTCAGCATGTACAAAAGATTGGTTCACTGCGGCAAGCAATTTGCCCTCCTCCAGTGCCAGCGCCCATCGTTCTCCTTTCTCAATCAGAGAGTGACGAAGATCCGCAACCGTTGGGTATTCATGAGGCAGTTCAAGTGAATCAACCCCTACCAGTTCACGAACCTGTGCAAAAAATAGGACTTTTATCATGATCCCACCTTAAAGTTTCCTGATTTGCCGCCGCTTTTTTCCAGTAAACGTACCGGCCCAATCACCATATCTTTTTGCACTGCCTTACACATGTCGTAAATCGTCAAAGCCGCCACGGAAGCAGCGGTCAAGGCTTCCATTTCTACGCCGGTTTTCCCCGTCAGGCGGCAGCAGGATTCGATTCTGACACGATGATGTTCGGTTTGTGCTTCTAGTTGCACTTCGACTTTACTCAGTAGCAGCGGATGGCACAGTGGGATCAATTCCCAAGTTCGCTTCGCTGCCTGAATTCCCGCAATACGGGCAGTCGCAAAAACATCGCCTTTATGGTGATCACCCGCGACAATCATGGCCAGCGTTTCAGCCTGCATTTCAACAAAGGCTTCTGCCCGTGCCTCTCGCACGGTTTCCGTTTTGGCAGAAATATCCACCATATGGGCTTCACCCGCAGTATTGATATGGGTCAGTTGGGACATTCTCCGCTCCTGAAAAATGAATTGAGCCGTTAAATTAACCGCCAATGAAAGAAAGATTAGGGGTAATGCCACTATCCCCCTGATGTAAAAAGTGAGTCTCACGCTTATGGCGCAACCCACCTTGAATGCGCAATTTTAGATCATCAAGTAACGTGTCATCGGACAATAAATCACGCAATGGAATTCCCTGTTCACCAAACAGGCACAGGTGAAGATTGCCAATCGCAGAAACCCGCAGGCGGTTGCAGCTTTGGCAGAAGTTTTTTTCATACGGCATGATAAGGCCAATTTCGCCCTGATAATCGGGATGACTAAAGACCTGCGCCGGCCCGTCACTGCGGGTGCGTTGCTGTTGCTGCCAGCCCTCTTGCAGCAGATGGCGACGGATCACTTCACCGGAAAGATGGCGACGGCGGAACAATTCACTGCCTTCCCCCGTTTCCATCAATTCAATAAAACGCAATTGGATCGAACGATGTTTAATCCACTCCAGGAAAACGGGCAGGCTAGTATCATTGACGTTTTTCATCAATACGGCGTTGACTTTCACTGCACTGAACCCTGCGTCAAAAGCCGCGTCAATGCCACGCATAATCTGGAAAAATTTATCCTGTCCGGTAATGGCGTGGAACTGGCGGGGATCAAGGCTATCCACACTGACGTTGATCGCCGTCAGCCCCGCCTCTTTCCAGCGGGCAACATCGCGCTCCATTCGGTAGCCATTGGTCGTTATAGCGATTTTTTTGATCTGGGGGTTTTCATGCACTGTCGCGATGATATCGCAGAAATCACGACGCATAGTGGGTTCTCCGCCCGTCAGGCGAATTTTTTCCGTCCCAAGTTCAGCAAATGCACGGCTGACGCGGCGAATTTCTGGCAGGGACAGGAACGATTGGTGCCCATGAGGGTGATAGCCATCAGGCAGGCAATATGTGCAGCGAAAATTACACACATCTGTAATCGATAATCTCAAGTAATAAAATTTGCGGGCAAATGCATCTACGAGTTGTTCCACAATAACACCTTCCAAATACGGGAGATGCAGGCATTTCTACCTTGCACCCTGGTGACTCAGGAGCCACGGCCAAAGCATCATATCAATGTGGTATCCGTGTGATAGAACAACGACTTAGACACAGAGGCTAGGAGTTAATACCAATTTCAATCATTATGTGAATAATTGTGTGAGTAACGAGATTCTCGTTGCTGATTCTAACGTTTAAGATAATAAAAAGCTAACACCAACCTTCGATATATATCTTATTACACAACGAGTTAATGAAACGTTGTCACATCGACTTCCGAAGATGCATCACTCTGTTATCCATCAAAATATTCGGCAAAAGATCGGATAAAATCACGGCAATTTCTCAAAGCATCATATTTTATGATAAATTACACCCGATTTATTAAGGCTATATAAGTTTAGTCAATATCAGTAACAGGAAACCTATGCGAAACCGCACATTAGATGATTTAGATCGTGTGGTCGCCCTCGGTGGCGGTCACGGACTTGGGCGCGTCATGTCTTCCCTTTCATCTCTCGGTGCCCGTCTGACCGGTATTGTCACAACGACTGACAATGGGGGATCAACCGGAAGAATACGGCGTGCTGAAGGTGGGATCGCCTGGGGTGATACCCGCAATTGTTTGAATCAACTGATCACTGAACCGACGGTCGCTTCCGCCATGTTTGAATATCGATTCAGTGGTAATGGCGAACTGGCCGGCCATAATCTGGGCAATTTGATGTTAAAGGCGCTGGATCACCTGAGTGTCCGCCCCCTTGAGGCCATTAACCTGCTCCGCAGTCTGCTAAAAGTCAATGCACATCTTATCCCGATGTCCGAACACCCTGTCGATTTAATGGCTGTCGATGATCAAGGCAATATGGTGTATGGGGAGGTCAATGTTGATCAACTCAGTTGTGTACCACAGGAGTTAATGCTCTATCCCCATGTCAGCACGACCAAGGAAGCGCTGGAAGCCATCGAGCGGGCAGACTTGATTTTGATCGGGCCTGGTAGTTTTTTCACCAGCCTGATGCCGTTGTTGTTACTGGAGGATTTAACTCAATCTCTGCGCCGTAGCAATGCCAGTATGATTTATATTGGCAATCTGGGGAAAGAACTCAGCCATGCCGCCGCAGGGCTGTCGTTGAGCGATAAGCTTGAGATGATGGAAAGTAAGATTGGCCGCAAGATGATTGATGCGATTATTGTTGGTCCCTGTACTGATATCGGCTCTTTAAGTGGCCGGGTTGTGGCTCAACAAATTTTAGAGGCTCAGGATATTCCCTATCGCCATGATCGTGAATTATTACGACAGGCTATCGAAAATACCCTGCAAAAATTGGGCTGACTATTTTGCAAGTGGAGAGTGATGCTATTCACTCCCCACATTCCATTCTATTTCCATTACGAGTTAGCAATAAACTGTGCCCGCAATGCCTGTACCTGATCACGAATATTCGCCGCCTGTTCAAATTCCAGATCCCGCGCATACTGGTACATTTTTTCTTCCAGTTCACAAATTTTGTTTTCCAGCTCTTTTGCCGACAATTTACGGTAATCGTCAGTGTCAGGAGAAGCTTTACCTCTTCCTTTGGCTTTTCCTTTACCATTCGCTGGTTGACCAATTTTCAGGAGATCACCGATTTTTTTATTCAGCCCTTTCGGTACGATGCCGTGTTCCTCGTTAAATGCCTGCTGTTTGGCACGACGGCGCTCGGTTTCATCAATAGCTTTTGCCATAGAGTCGGTGATTCTGTCACCGTACAGAATAGCCTTGCCGTGCAAGTTACGCGCCGCTCGACCAATAGTCTGGATCAGGGAACGCTCTGAGCGCAGGAAACCTTCTTTATCCGCATCCAAAATTGCCACCAGAGAAACCTCCGGCATGTCCAAGCCCTCGCGCAGTAAGTTAATGCCCACCAGCACATCAAACTCGCCCAGGCGAAGATCACGGATAATTTCCACCCGTTCAACGGTATCGATATCAGAATGGAGATAACGCACTCGCTCGCCGTGCTCTTCCAGATATTCAGTCAAATCTTCTGCCATCCGTTTTGTCAGCGTCGTCACCAGTACTCTCTCGTTTTTCTCGGCACGGATACGAATTTCAGATAGCAGATCATCAACTTGCGTGGCGACAGGACGAACTTCAATTTCAGGATCAATAAGACCCGTTGGACGCACCACCTGCTCAATCAGATCGTTACCTGATTTTTCCAATTCATAACGACCAGGGGTTGCGGAAACATAAATCGTCTGGGGCGCCAGTGCTTCAAACTCCTCAAACCGCAATGGGCGGTTATCCAATGCTGATGGCAGGCGAAAACCATAATCCACCAGCGTTTCCTTTCGGGAACGATCGCCACGGTACATACCGCCAATCTGCGGGATAGTGACGTGAGATTCATCTACCACCAGTAAACCATCCGCTGCAAGGTAATCAAACAACGTTGGCGGCGGCTCACCTTCGGCACGGCCAGAAAGATAACGGGAGTAGTTTTCAATGCCAGAGCAGTAACCCAGTTCGTTCATCATTTCGAGATCAAATTGTGTTCTCTGGGTAATGCGCTGTTCTTCCAGCAGTTTATCCGTCGCCAGAAGCATTTTGCGTCGCTGTTCCAATTCAACTTTAATGTCTTCCATCGCCTGAGTAATACGCTCACGCGGTGTGACATAGTGAGTCTTGGGATAGACGGTATAACGCGGCACGTTGTACTGGATCTGACCGGTCAGTGGATCAAACAGGGAAAGCCGCTCTACTTCATCATCAAACAGTTCAACACGCAGCGCATGTTCATTAGATTCTGCGGGGAAGATATCAATCACTTCGCCACGCACCCGGAAAGTTCCGCGCTGGAATGCCTGATCATTGCGGGTATATTGCAGCTCTGCCAGACGATGCAAGATGGCGCGCTGATCAATAAGCATGCCATCGGTCAGATGAAGCATCATTTTCAGGTAGCTATCGGGGTCACCCAGACCATAAATCGCAGAAACCGAGGCAACCACCACCACATCCCGACGTTCGAGCAGAGCTTTCGTTGCCGACAAACGCATTTGTTCGATATGCTCGTTCACAGAAGCGTCTTTTTCGATAAAGGTATCTGAGCTGGGTACATAGGCTTCTGGTTGGTAGTAGTCATAATAGGAAACAAAGTATTCCACCGAGTTTTCAGGGAAGAATTCTTTCATTTCGCTATAAAGTTGAGCCGCCAGCGTTTTATTGGGAGCAAGGATCATCGTTGGCCGATTCAGATTTGCAATAACATTAGCTATCGTGAAAGTTTTGCCTGATCCTGTCACCCCCAAAAGCGTCTGGTGGGCAAGACCATCTTCCAGCCCTTCCTGTAATTTCCGGATAGCGTCTGGCTGATCCCCTCCCGGTTCGAAATCAGAATGTAACTTGAATACTTTGCTCGTTTCTTTGCTCATGCTCTACTTCCACCTGATATCATTTACAACAAAAAACCCCTGCACATCCAAATGCCGACCCAAACTCTCTTATAATACTGGATAAAAAACCAGCTTCAAGTGAGTTAATAAAATAATATTGTTTTTATTGCAAAGGAAGTATGTGGAGGTTTGGCAAAAGAAACCAAAATAACTTTATCGTGATATTAACTTTTAATTAACACCTGACGTGACTATTTTTATCCCCAGATATTCGTCTTGATTTTTCCCATTTTTGTATTAGCGACTGAAATGATAAAGCACTGGATCGCAAAGGGGCGCTGAAAGGGATTGATTTTATATAATCAACTGATTCTGATAAAAAAAATATCAGAGGAGAGAATAACAGCAAATCTTGCGCAAGCCGCGTATTATCTTGTGTCAGAGTACTTTTATAAAACTAATGCACAAGGTTATCCACAGGAATAGTGGATAACTCAGCAAACCCTATTAGGCATGGGAGGTTACGGAGTTATCCCCTTTTATAAATTTCTTCAGTAGCGGAATATTTTCATGCTGTTTTAGCATTGATTCGCACTATTTGTTGCTCAAAAATGGCTCAATCGTTGTTGAAATAAAGGACTTTCTATGCCTGAATACCCACTTTCCCAACGGCCTAGTTATCAATTTTAACTGACGCCAAGTAAACAATTAGTTAACCAATAAATCAATATTTATATATTCGCCGATATTATTGTTATCACTCAATTCGCTCAAGTGAGGGATAACCCCTAGTAAAGGTGCGGGAATCATCCGTTCCAACGTCTCCAAATACGCTGTCTGACGTTTACCGGCGGGTTCAATTTCATTGGCAATCCAGCCGGCTAACCTCAATCCAGAATGTTGAATCGCTTTTGCCGTCAATACCGCATGGTTAATACAGCCCAGTTTGACTCCCACCGTCAAAATCACAGGCAGTTCTTCCTGAATCACCCAATCAGCAAAAGTAGTAGTTTCCGACAAAGGTGTATACCAACCGCCTGCACCTTCAACCAAAACCCAATCAGATTTTGCCGTCAATCTTTCCAAACCCTGTGATACCACCTCAAACTCTATCGGCTGGTTAAGTTCGGCACTCACAATATGGGGAGATGTCGGTTCAACAAATACCAATGGATTAACTTCTTGATAAGTCAAGGATACGGAACTGTTGCGCTGTAAGGCCAGTGCATCTCCATTGCGTATTCCTTCTGAGGTGATCTCACTGCCCGATGCCACGGGTTTGTAACCTGCGGTTTGATATCCTTGCTTATTTGCCGCTTGCAGCAACGCGCAACTGACGACAGTTTTACCGACTTCAGTGTCGGTTCCGGTAAGAAAATATTTATTTGTCACAGTAAATAACTCCAAAAGCAATCTGATAGCTTAATGGGTAATCCTCATTATTCCGTGGATACGCTTCAGCCAGAGTGTTCAGGCGTTTTCGGGTCATGAGTCCATGCTGGCGACCATGATGAAGGTGCGTAGCCCCTATTCCTTTCAGCGAGTTCAGCAAAGGCAGCAGTTGCGGGTAATATTGGCAATATTGTCGGCTTATTATCTTGTGTCGATAGGTCTGGCACGCGTCAATGATAGCTTGTAAAGGCAGAAATTGGTTGATATGCCGATAAGTGTCAACCTGTCTCCACGCCGATTCCAGCTCATACAGCGACCCTTGCGCAAGTGTGGAGAATAAAATGAGGCCACCGGGACGAGTAACTCGATGGAATTCCTGCAATGCACATGGCAGTTCATTACACCACTGCACAGCCAAGTTGCTGAAACAGATATCTACGCTATTATCCGCCAGCCCCAAGTGCTCAATATCCCCTTGCAGGTAGTAATCGGCAACCTGCTGCTCCTGCGCATGATTTAACATACCAGAAGCCAGATCCAGTGCGATGACCTGCTTGCCCTGCTGCTTCCAGTGCGCACTGAAAAAACCTGTTCCACAGCCTGCATCCAATACCCGGACACCGAGATTTTCTGCCTGCGCCAGTTCCATCAGGTATTCACCTGTTTGCTGTTGCAATTTAGCAGCCGTATCGTAACGAGAAGCGGCGCGCCCAAAAGCGCCTGCAATCGCCTGCTTGTCAACGGCTTTAACAGCCAGATCCATGCAACGCCTCCAGTAATATCTCAATATCCTGTTGTGTATGGCTCGCTGTCAGTGTGATACGCAGGCGAGCACTTTCCAGTGGAACCGTTGGCGGGAGAATCGATTTTACCCACACTTTCTGCTGTCTGAGCGCATGGGATAGGGCAATGCAGCGTTCATTATCACCAATGATCAAAGGCTGAATGGCCGTCTCTGAATCCATCAGGGTAAAAGGCAAATGATGAGCTTCGCGGCGAAAATATCTGATGTTGTTTTGCAATCGCTGACGCAATTCATCTCCTTCCTTGATTTGCCGTACCGCTTCAGACAGTGCTACCGCCTGCGCGGGTGGCATGGAGGTGCTGTAAATTAAGTGTCTGGCATACTGGATCAGGTATTCTGCGGTTTGTTCATCACACAGTACCGCCGCCCCACTCAATCCGAACGCCTTACCAAAGGTGACAATCAAAATTTCCGGTTTGACATTCTGCGCCCAGCAACTGCCCCGCCCTTGCTCACCGTAAATCCCGATACCGTGGGCATCATCTACCATCAACCAACTGCCCGTGGATTTTGTCTGCTGTGCAAGGGATGCAAGCGGCGCACAATCCCCATCCATACTAAAAATACCTTCCGTCACTACCAGCGTTTTGCCCGCACAATCTTTTGCCAGATGCTGCTTCAGGGAATTTGGATCGTTATGCAAAAAACGGCGAAGCTGTGCGGGAGAGTGCATGGCGGCTTCCATCAGCGAGGCATGGCTCAGGCGATCAGCAATAATCCGATCGTCTTTTTCCATCAAAGCCGCTATCACACCTTGATTGGCCGCATAGCCAGAAATGAATAGTAAGGCACGGGAATAACCCAGCCATTCCGCTAATTGCTGTTCCAATGTGTGGTGAACTGCGGTGTAACCTGTCACGTGCCCCGAGCCACCACTGCCTACGCCGTACTGTTCAGCTCCCTGCTGCCAGGCAGCAATAATCTGGGGATGCTGACTCAGCCCAAGATAGTCGTTGCTGGAAAAATTCAGGTATTGACCGTCTGAAGTGTGTAATAAACGCCCATCTGAACCCAGATGGACTTGTCTACTACGCCATAGAGAGGTTCCCCGACGTTCGGTCAATCGTCGGGAAATCGTGTCTGACCAGTTCATTATACTGCCGCATTATAGAATTGTTCGTAATCAACATTATTGATGATGGCTTCAGTCAGATTCTGCTGTTGTTGATTGTCACCAAATGCTGTCTGAGTCTGTTGAGGATTGATGCCCAGCCTGCGGAACAGTTGCAGATCTTTGTCTTCATTCGGGTTCGGCGTGGTCAGTAATTTGCAGCCGTAAAAAATGGAGTTAGCACCCGCCATAAAGCACATCGCTTGCGTCTGCTCATTCATCTGCTCACGTCCCGCGGATAAACGAACATGGGATGCTGGCATCATGATCCGAGCCACAGCAATGGTGCGGATAAAGTCGAAAGGATCAACATCATCGTTGTTTTCCAACGGGGTTCCCTTCACTTTCACCAGCATATTAATGGGCACGCTTTCCGGCGGCTTCGGCAAATTCGCCAGTTGCACCAGCAGTGCCGCACGGTCACGGATTTGTTCTCCCAGACCGACGATGCCACCAGAACAGACTTTGATGCCCGCATCCCTGACATTTCCCAACGTATTCAACCGATCCTGATAGCTGCGGGTAGTGATGATATTGCCGTAAAATTCCGGGGAGGTGTCCAAGTTATGGTTATAGTAGTCTAAACCAGCCTCTGCCAGACGCTGTGCCTGAGTTTGATTCAACATCCCCAGAGTCATACAGGTTTCCATACCTAACTCTTTAACTTCCTTGACCATGGTCTCCAGATACGGCATATCACGCTCGTGGGGATTCTTCCATGCTGCTCCCATACAGAAACGGGTTGAACCAGCATTTTTGGCCTTGCGCGCAGATTCGATGACTTGCTTAACTTCCATCAAACGCTCTTTTTCCAAACCTGTTTTGTAACGGGAGCTTTGCGGACAATATTTGCAGTCTTCTGGACAGGCGCCGGTTTTTATTGAAAGAAGCGTACTGACCTGTACTTGCTGCGGATCAAAATGTTCACGGTGTACCTGCTGTGCCTGAAATAACAATTCGAAAAAAGGTTGATCAAACAAAGCCTGAGCCTGTTTGATAGTCCATTGCTGACGCTCATTCACAATAACATCCTCCAGTGTGAAAAAATGTTGTCAGTTTAAATAACGCCGCTATCATGTCAACCAAAATGAATCAAGAAAGGTTTACAACAAACTTATTATGCATCCTTCAGATCTTGAATTTGACCTACGCCATATCTGGCACCCGTATACATCAATGGCTCATCCACTCCCCACTTATCCTGTAATTTCAGCCGCAGGGGTTGAGCTGGAACTGTCAGATGGCCGCAGACTGATCGATGGTATGTCTTCATGGTGGGCGGCGATCCACGGTTATAATCATCCTGTGCTCAATGAAGCAGCAAAGTCGCAGATTGACAGGATGTCTCATGTGATGTTTGGCGGTATCACCCATCCTCCCGCCATTGAATTATGTCAGCAATTAGTCGCAATGACGCCCGCCGCACTGGAGTGTGTTTTTCTAGCGGATTCAGGATCTGTCGCTGTAGAGGTTGCCTTGAAAATGGCGCTGCAATACTGGCAAGCCAAAGGAGAAAAACGCCAAAGATTCCTGACCCTACGTCATGGTTATCATGGCGATACTTTCGGTGCCATGTCTGTCTGTGATCCCGATAATTCGATGCATAACCTGTATAAAGGCTATCTCCCTAACCATCTGTTTGCTGATGCACCACAATCTCGGTTTGAGGGTGAATGGCAACCTGAGGATATCACTTCGTTCCGACAGTTATTGCTCCAACACCACAATGAAATCGCTGCCGTCGTTCTGGAACCGATTGTACAGGGCGCAGGTGGGATGCGTATTTATCATCCTGAATATCTACGTCAGGTTCGTAAGCTGTGTGATGAATACCAAATCTTGCTGATTGCCGATGAAATCGCCACGGGATTTGGGCGAACTGGCAAACTATTCGCCTGCGAGCATGCACAGATCGAGCCGGATATTTTGTGTCTGGGCAAGGCCTTGACGGGCGGTTATATGACATTATCGGCCACATTAACCACTCGTCATGTGGCTGAAACTATCAGTCAAGGTGAAGCTGGCTGTTTTATGCACGGCCCGACGTTTATGGGAAATCCTCTGGCTTGTGCCGTTGCCAGCGCCAATCTGAAATTACTCTCTGATAGTCAGTGGCAGCCGCGCATTCAATCTATTGAGTCCCAGTTAAAAGTAGAATTGCTCCCGTTGAAATCACACACTACCGTCGAAGATGTTCGAGTATTGGGTGCTATTGGTGTCGTAGAGATGAAACAGCCCGTTGATATGGCTTCGCTACAGCGCCGCTTTGTACAGCATGGTGTTTGGATCAGGCCATTTGGCCGGTTAATTTATTTAATGCCACCTTACATTACTCGGTCTGAGCAATTATCTAAACTGACAAATGCAATTAATGATGTAATAATTTAAAAAATAAAGCCAGCATTAATAACGTGCTGGCTTTATTTATTATTTTCGATATTTTAATTGTTACATTATTAATAAACAAAATTGAAAATAATGAAGACATTATCAAAAGACACTCACTGACAAATATTATTTACCGTCGACAAGTATATTCTATGACTTACAGGTGAATTTCCTGATATATTCCAATCAACCATCATGTTAATTCAAATAAAAGAGGAATATATTATGAGCGACGAAAAATTAATTATGCCTTCTAACGAAGAAATGCAAACTACATTTTCACTCTCCAAAGAGATGCATGAAAATGAAATATCACACCATTCAACTGTTGCAAGGGAAATACCTGAGTTAGCCCATTTGTTTGTAAAAAACCCCAACGTAATTTCATCAACGGGTTATGGTGCTGGTCTGATAGAATATATTAGTGGAAGTTTTAATCTTACTACATTCCAACAATATGGAAGTTATCCTTTTATCCAAATATCATCCCATTCGGCTATAATTGGGTATGCGCCCAATGTTGGCCAGCGGGTTAAATTTAATGGGTATGTTAATGCTGGGCATACTATTCCAATTATTAATTGGAATAATTTTTATTTTGCAGGCACAGCACATAATATTAGAAGCATTATAAACGCACAACTGACTATTCAGCTTTACATTAACCAACAGAATATTTTCATCCGTCTTTTTGATGGAAATATTTATTTAGGCGATTTGGTTTCTGTATATAGACCTAATGTTATTATTCCTGTCCCTATAGTAATATCAGGTGTTGGTTCGTTTAGTTTAATCTAGAATTAGATTAATTGATTATTTTATAATTCAATTTTTATATCTAATAAATTTCAAGTTACAGCCAAAAAAACGGCAACTTGAAAGATGACGGGAGAACATTGCCGCGCTAAAAATAGCGCGGCTCAAGTTTACAATGCCAGCACAGTAACCCACATCGGGCCTTTACCCACGGGATAACGCGCCAATTGTGTTAATTTTCCAGAATATTTATCAATACGTGATACTGAAATATGATCTGATTTCTGCCCTGAGGCAATCAGGAAGCTGCCGCTGTAATCAATCGCAAAACCACGAGGCTGACTTTCTGTCGGATAATTGCCGACTAATGTCAGATGGTAGCCATCTTCTGAAACGCGGAAATGGCTGATCAGGCTCTCTGAGCGCTCACAGGTATAAAGGTGGCGACCATCCGGTGTGATATGGATATCCGCAGACCAGCGGATACTGGAAAAATCAGCCGTCAATGAATCAACAGATTGCACAATGCGGTATTTGTTCCATTTACGCAGAACATCTACCGTCGCATCCAGCTCATTGATGCAATAAATCGCCGATTTTTCAGGATGAAAAGCCATATGACGTGGGCCTGCTCCTGCTACCGTACTGATTTCATCCGCCTGATTTTCTGTCAGATAACCCTGCTCATCCAGATTAAAAATGCGGATGTGATCTTCTTTCAGGCATGGAACCAGTAACTGGCGATTTTCCCGATCAATATTGGCAGAGTGTGGTGCTTGCAGGCCTTCCACTATCTGGACAGGCGCTTTGGCAATGCCGTTTTCATCAATAGGATGAACACTGAGTTTGTTGAAACCATAGGAAGCAGAATACAAAAAACGTCCCGCTCTATCCGTAGAAATATGCGTAGGGCTACCCGGCAACGGCGCAATGGCCTGCTGTTCTAGCCGTCCATCTGACCCGATTGCGTAAGTGACGATACTGAACTGAGGGCGAATTCCCACATATAAGTGTTTGCCATCAGGATTAACCACCATTGGCTGTACTTCGCCCGGCACATTCACTGTCTGGAGAAGTGAGAGCTCCCCCGCAATATTCAGCGACCATACGTGAATCTGACTACTATTGGGGCTAGCTGTATAAACCACCTGTTTCATTTTCTCTCCTTAATGCTTCATCACCATTTCATTGATCTGTAACGATTCGTGAAAAGTTGTGTTTGTTAAACTGATCGCATGACGGTTTAACTATATTTTGTTACCGTATAATATTTGCTTATATCATCGACAATTTAGAGGCCTACTCATGTCATATCGCGTTATCGCGCTGGATCTCGACGGCACAGTGCTTGATCCACAAAAACGTATTTTGCCAGAATCACTAGCTGCCCTGAATGAAGCTCGTCAAGCTGGTGTTAAGGTTTTGATTGTCACTGGCCGCCATCATGTCGCTATCCATCCGTTCTATCAAGCACTACAACTCGATACTCCGGCTATTTGCTGCAATGGGACTTATTCATATGATTACCCTGCAAAGAAAGTTCTGGATTCCAATCCCCTTTCCACCCAAGAAGCCGTTCAGGTGCTTTCTTATTTGCAAGGAACGGAAATTCAGCATCTGATGTATGTCGATGATGCTATTTTATATCAATTTCATGACACTATATCACGCACGCTTGCATGGTCTGATTCTCTGCCTGAACATCAACGCCCCAATCTCCAGCAGATCAATAGCTTTCAAGACGCCATCTATGATGTGAATTTCATTTGGAAATTTGCCACCAGCTCCCCAAATGTGGTGAAACTGCGTGAAATCAGTGAGCAGATTGAGGAAAAAGTCGGTCTTGAGTGCGAATGGTCGTGGGTTGATCAAGTGGATATTACCAAAAAAGGCAATAGCAAGGGGATGCGCTTGAAGCAATGGGTTGAGTCACAAGGCATATCCATGAAAGAAGTGATTGCTTTCGGTGATAATTTTAATGATATCAGCATGCTGGAAACGGCTGGTTTGGGCGTTGCCATGGAAAATGCGGCCGATGCTGTCAAAGAGCGAGCCGATCTTGTTACACGGGATAATACCCAGCCCGGCATCGCTGAAGTGATTCGAAAATACGTGCTTTAGCTCGGTTAATCAAATTAAATGGGAGCGCCAAGCAACCGCGCTCCCTCAATTTATTGCAGTATGTGTTACAAAGGTTGATTCAGCGAAACGCTCTTTATTTGCGCATACAGCCATTGACCTGACCGCAGGTTAAGTTCTTCCCGCGCCCAAGAGGTAATTCTCGCCCATAGGAAATGTTCACACAGTGCTAGCTTGACATCAACCTGACCATCATCTTCGAAAAATTCAATGACTTTAACCTGCAAGGTATTACGAATACTGCTGGCTTTCGGTGGTTCCAAAACGAGAGAAACGTCCGATGCATCAATCCGAATACGCAGATCTGTACCCGGAGCCACATCAATTTTGGGCAACCAGAGAGCTTTATCTCCTACCGCCACCGCTGTCATATGATAACGCTGATGATGCTCCATGACAGAGATGGTCAGTATGCTGCTAAGGCTCTCTTTTTGCAGCCACGGGCGTAATATGCTGTTTGACCAGACTTCTTCCAATGTGCCTGTCGCTCTGATTTTCCCCTTGTCCATTACGATTACGTTATCCGCCAATCGCAGAATTTCATCCAAATTGTGGCTGACATACAGGATCGGGATTTTGACATCGGCGGACAGTTTTTCGAGATATGGCAGTAATTCACGCTTGCGGGGTAAATCCAGCGAAGCCAGCGGCTCATCCATCAGCAAGATTTCAGGCGCAGTCAGCAATGCCCGTCCAATCGCTACCCGCTGCTTTTCCCCGCCGGATAAGGTCATGGGAAAACGTGACAGTAAGTGTTCAATGCCCAGTAAGCCAATGATGTTGTCAAACTGTGATTTCATGTCTGGCGACATGCCGTATTGCAGGTTGCCCTTAACGCGATAATGGGGAAAAAGGCGAGCATCCTGAAAAACATAACCCATTCGGCGTTTTTCTGGCGGCAGGAAAATTTTCTGCTCTATATCCACCAAAGTGCGGCCATTCAGGACAATCCGGCCTCTCTGTGGCCTGCTCAACCCGGCAATAACATTGATCAGAGACGTTTTGCCTGCGCCGGAAAGCCCAAATATAGCCGTAATGCTTTCTGTTGGCAGAGTGGTATCAACCTGCATGTGCAGGTTACCCAGACGTTGCTCAAAATCCAGCTCTAGCATGCTGCCCCCAGACGTTTTCTGCCCCAACGGGTCAGCCACTCAGAAAGCATCAATGAAACCAATGCCAGAACGATAGCAATCACACATAAACGCGCCGCTGCCGTTTCTGCACCGGGCGTTTCAATCAATGTGTACATGGCAAGAGGAATGGTGCGGGTTTCTCCCGGAATATTCGATACAAACGTAATTGTTGCACCAAACTCCCCCAGAGAACGGGCAAAAGCCAGAACAGCACCGACAATCACACCCGGTAATGAAAGTGGCAGAGTAATGGTGAAAAAGACCTTAAGCGAACTAGCTCCCAATGTACGCGCTGCCTGTTCCAGACGACGATCAATGCCTTCCAGCGCCAGCCGGATCGCTCTGACCATCAAGGGAAAAGCCACGACTGCCGAAGCCAACGCCGCTCCCGTCCAACTAAACGCGAAACTGACGCCAAACCAATCATAAAGAAATTCGCCGATAACACCACGGCGCCCCATGCTGAGGAGCAGCAGATATCCTACAACCACTGGCGGTAATACCAGCGGCAGATGGATAATGCTATCCAGCAGGGATTTCCCGAAAAACTGGCAGCGAGCCAGAACCCATGCCATCAATATCCCTAATGGCAAACTGAATAACACCGAGATACCCGAGATTTTTAAGCTCAGTAAAATCGCCTGCCATTCATATTCACTTAACATCTCCAAAAGATTCAGTTCCTACAGTGGACTGAAACCATAGCGTTTGAAAATGACTGCGGCTTCAGGGGTTTTGAGATAATCATAAAAATCACGGACGGCCTGATTTTCATGACCTTTAATAATTGCAATGGGATATTCCACTGGTTTATGACTCTCTGATGGGAATATACCGACAACTTTCACTTTTTTGCTGGCAACTGCATCAGAACCATAAACAATTCCCAGCGGTACTTCCGCTCGCTCTACCAGCGCCATACCACTACGTACATTGTTAGTGCGTGCCATCAGTGGATTGACCGCCTCCCACGCTCCCAGAGATTGCAGCGACTCTTTGGCATAAATGCCGACAGGAACATGATCGGGATCACCCACCGCCAGACGCCCATCTGCCAGCAGAGATTGCCATTTTGTTTCTCGATCGATGTCGATTTTATCCAGCTTGCTCTCTTTGGGTGCAATCAAGACAAGTTGATTACCTAATAAAGTATGACGCGTATTTTCAGCAATCAGTTTTTTGCCTGCGGCATAGTCCATCCACTGCTGATCAGCAGAAACAAAGATATCAGCGGGGGCACCCTGCTCAATCTGACGTGCCAGTGTTGACGATGAAGCATAAGAGGCAACAATGTCTCCCTGTTGTTCTTTTTTGTACTGAGCGGCAATATCGTTAAGTGCATTGGTCAATGACGCGGCCGCAAAGACGGTCACTTTTTCTGCACTCCAGCTATTCCCAACCAGCGCAAAAGAAACCACAGCCCCTGTCAGCAATTGATACATGCTCTTTTTCAGGTTCTTTTTCATTTCGTATTCCACCTATGATAACCAATATGGTGCGCTGTATATAACAAGATACAACGTTAAATGAAAATACTATTCTGGGATTAATCGGCAACTTGTGAGCCACTTTTAGCTTTTATGTTAATCCAGGCCGAAATTGCAGTTCAGGAAGCAAACAAAAGTTTGCCAGTAAGCGGGAATTCAGTCAGATGGGCAGGTAATGAGAGAGAAAAGAAATTACCCGGCAAAACCGGGTAACAGAAACACTAACGGTAAAATCAGATCAAGGCTGCCGTTCGGTATTTCCTGTTTTGGAAATAACGTTGAACACTTCGCCAAGCCCGTAAATCAGCCCCAAAATCAGTGCCATCACAACAGGAACCATGATCAACGCAAACGCCATACTTCCAATCAACTCAAACATGCAAACCTCATATCATGAGTGACCATAATTTAGCCAAAAAATTAACTGTGCAACACTCGGCGTTATTTTTCCTTAATGGAAAAACGGTGCTTCATGACACAGGCGATGATCTCGCTATTCTAGACAATAAAAAAGTAACAGTAACCGACGAAACGTGCGATTCTTACGGTTATCCTGTAAAAAACTCTCAAATATTTGCCTGAAATGAATCACTATGCAAGCCGAAATATTGTTAACACTCAAATTACAGCAACGCCTTTTCGCTGATCCTCGGCGAATCGAATTGCTCAAGCAGATTAAAATAACAGGTTCTATCAGTCAGGGAGCAAAACAGGCCGGGATCAGCTATAAAAGCGCTTGGGATGCCATCAATGAAATGAATCATCTCGCAGATGAGGTATTGGTAGAACGTGCCACTGGCGGCAAAGGTGGCGGGGGTGCGCAACTTACGCACTATGGTGAACGCCTGTTACAACTTTATGATCTGCTGGAAAGAATTCAACAAAAGGCATTCGATGTGCTGAAAGAGGATTCTCTGCCTTTGAATAGCCTGCTCGCGGCTATTTCCCGTTTTTCGTTGCAATCCAGCGCCCGGAACCAATTTTTCGGTACGATAGTCGAACGTGATCATGAAAATATCCAGCAACATGTCCATATCTTACTGGCTGATGGCAGAACATCGATCTCTGTCGCGCTGACTGAGCGAAGCGCAAACCGGCTGAAGCTGGTAAAAGGGAAAGAAGTGCTGGTGTTAATTAAGGCACCGTGGATAACCTTAAGCAAGGAGCCTGTAACAACGACGCCATTCGATAATGCCTTACCCGGCCAAGTCAGTCTGATTGAAACAGGAACAGAACACAGTGAAGTTATCCTGACGCTTGATAGTGGTGAGTCACTCTGCGTTACGCTAGCCAATCAGGAAATGGAGCGTTCGGGTCTTCAGCCTAATGATTTCGTCACCGCACTCTTTAATGCCGATAAAGTGATTATTGCAACCCTGTGTTAATGGTACATCCCTCTGATAAACCTAAGTGTCAGAGGGGAATGGCAACTTACCTGTTTCATTCTGTAGTCACCTTCCAAAAATAACCCACCTTCAATGAATAACAGACAGCTACGCATTGACATTGAACATTATTCCGCTTATTTCTGGTGATCCTCTAGTTGATGTTGCTTAAAAAGGAATAGAAATGTCTGAGTTGCAAATAACACAAGGTAGTTTCCGTTTAAGTGACACCCGTACCCTGCGGCTACCGTCACTGAAAATTATTTCTGGCGAAAGTTGGGCGTTTGTCGGCGCAAATGGCAGTGGGAAGTCTTCTCTGGCTCGTGCTCTGTCGGATGAATTAATTCAACTTGCAGGTGAACGTCATTGTTCATTTAATACACCTGTACGTCTCTCTTTCGAACAACTTCAACAACTGATTGATGAAGAGTGGCAACGCAATAATACCGATTTACTCAGTGAAGATGAGGAAGATACTGGGCGTACCGCCGCAGAGATGATTCAACTCCACCATAAAGATAATGAATTATGCCTTGAACTGGCAGCGTATTTTGGTATCAAGGATTTGCTCTCACGCCGGTTCAAATATCTCTCGACGGGAGAAGTTCGCAAGGTGTTACTTTGTCAGGCATTAATGGCTAATCCCGACCTGCTCATCCTTGATCAGCCTTTTGACGGGCTGGATACTTATGCTCAGAATCAATTGTCCCAATTATTCGGATCGCTGGCAGCAAAAGGCATCACGTTGGTTTTAATACTGACCCGATTCCATGAAATTCCTGATTTTGTCGAACAGATCGGTGTACTGGCTGATTGCCACCTGGCACTGGCAGGAAAGAAGGAGAGTATTCTGTCAGAATCTCTCGTGGCACAGTTAGCCCACAGCGAAGCACTGAAAGACATTCGCCTTCCTGAAACAGACGAATACCGTGCAGATGAACAATTCCCCGAAGATCAACCACTAGTGTCGATGTGCAATGTTGTTGTTCAGTACAATGACAAACCGATACTGCATGGTCTGAGCTGGAAAATAAATCCAGACGAACACTGGCAAATCATCGGTGAAAATGGTGCAGGAAAATCCACCCTCCTCAACCTGATTACGGGCGATCATCCCCAAGGTTACAACAATGAGCTGATCTTATTCGGCCGACAGAGAGGCAGTGGCGAAACTATCTGGGATATTAAACGCCACATTGGTTATGTCAGTAACAGCATTCACCTTGAGTATCGTGTCAGTACCTGCGTTCGAAATGTCATTCTCTCTGGGTTCTTCGATTCCATTGGGTTATATCAGGCCGTTTCAGATCGGCAGCAGCAATTAGCTGATGAGTGGCTAGCCTTATTGGGATTCTCTGAAGCAATCTCAAACAGCCCATTTCACAGCCTATCATGGGGACAACAAAGGCTCGTTCTGGTTGCCCGTGCCTTGGTGAAACATCCCGCTTTATTGATTCTGGATGAACCATTGCAGGGGCTTGATCCTCTCAACCGTCAGTTAGTCCTGCGTTTCATTGATATCATGATTGCCAATGGTGATACACAACTTCTGTTTGTTTCCCATCATCAGGAAGATGCGCCAGAATGCATGACTCACCGCCTGAAATTTATTCCTGATGGCAATATTTACCTGTATGAAACCGAAGATATCTCCCAACAGTCTTTGTAATGCCATCCTGTCAGTGCAAGCCCTCTCCCGATTTAACGTCGAAAGAGGGCTTTCACTCGAATCTTTTTACTAAAGAAATAGCAACTGCCAGAAAATCCCACTCCACAATGAAAAAATGACTACTTTTTAAAAATTTTTTATAATGACATCAGGTTATTTTAACCTAGTACAATTTATTTAAAGTCTATTTTTTAGACTATTTGTCTAATTCACCAAAAATAACAGGGAATTATATGTCTTGGGCGTTACTTGCCGTTTCATTGGCGCTTTTGGATACTCGTCGCATTATTGCATTTTCCATCGCATTTCTAGCTTTAATCATTGGGATCAGCACTAACGTGCTCACCTTTCCCGCAGTTGCTGCGCTTATTGTGATTGCTGGTTTAGGTACAGCACACGTTTACCTCAAAAAACATCCTACATTCAGAATTATCACTGAGGTATTACTGCTCATCTCTGTGGTTTTACTGTTCATGCATTACATTCCGGGATTTAATAACTTGAAATACCTAGATAAGGTGCAAGTTGGCCCGCTTAGTGCACCTTTTTCAATGTATTTCAACTTTGACAAGGCACTGATTCCATTCATTCTATTATTCTGCATGCCAAGCCTGTTCACTCGAAAGCCCGTGGCAAATGCCTTCCCGCATGTATGGGCAGCATTGATAGTCGCGATACCTGCGCTATTGGGCCTTGCCACAGAGTTAGGGGGATTAGCCGTTGAGCTGCATTTACCTAGTTGGTTCCCTGCTTTCGTCGTTGCCAATATTTTCTTTGTCTCATTGGCAGAAGAAGCCCTGTTCCGTGGCTACCTCCAGCAAAAGCTAAGTCAGTGGATGAATCCCTATTTGGCACTCATTATCACTTCGCTGATTTTTGGCGCCGCACATTTTGCCGGTGGCAGTTTGTTGATGATTTTCGCAACACTGGCAGGATTAATTTATGGTCTGGCATGGATGTGGAGTGGTCGTTTATGGGTTGCGGTCGCTTTCCACGTTTCACTCAATCTGGGCCATCTCCTGTTTTTCACCTATCCGGTAAAATCATTACTCATACAGTGACTATTACCAAACATGATTTAGAACAGAGGGTTCAAGACTATTGTTTGCCGTTTCGGTCTATCGCGCCATATAATGCCCGCAGCGACCATTTCATTTTGTATTAAAAAGTACTGATAGGAGTTTAAGCTATGGCTGTAACTAAACTGGTTCTTGTAAGGCACGGAGAGAGCGAGTGGAACAAAGAGAACCGTTTTACTGGCTGGACTGATGTTGAATTGTCTGACAAAGGCCGTACAGAAGCACAACAGGCGGGTCAATTACTGAAACAAGAAGGTTTCGCTTTTGATTTTGCCTACACTTCTGTTTTAAAACGTGCTATTCACACTTTGTGGAACATTCTGGACCAAGTCGATCAGCAATGGCTGCCGGTTGAGAAAAACTGGAAACTGAATGAACGCCACTACGGTGCACTGCAAGGTCTGGACAAAGCTGAAACTGCCGCTAAGTACGGGGATGATCAAGTTAAATTGTGGCGCCGTGGCTTCGCGATCACACCTCCAGATTTGACTAAAGATGATGAACGTTACCCTGGCCATGATCCTCGTTACGCGAACTTGAAACCAGAAGAACTTCCTGCCACAGAAAGCCTTGCAGCCACGATTGAGCGTGTTGTTCCTTATTGGGAAGACGTTATCAAACCTCGTGTTGCAAACGGTGAAAAAATTATCATCGCCGCTCATGGCAACTCTCTGCGTGCTTTGGTGAAATATTTGGATGGCATGAGTGAAGAAGAAATTCTTGAGCTGAATATCCCAACTGCTGTGCCACTGGTTTATGAGTTTGATGAAAACATGCAACCTATCAAGCACTATTATCTGGGTAATGCTGACGAGATTGCAGCAAAAGCAGCCGCTGTAGCAAACCAAGGTAAAGCAAAATAATCTTGTATCCAAGATTTAGGAAACGTAATACTAAAAAGCCGGAAATCACTCCGGCTTTTTTATGCTGCTTTATCCCCTCCGGGCTTTGACAGACTGAGATAACTGACGCAGTAACGTTTCTGTGTCATCCCAGCCAATGCAGGCATCTGTCACACTTTGTCCATAAACTAAAGGCTTATCACTATCGAGATTTTGGCTTCCCTCAACGAGATGGCTTTCAACCATGACGCCAATAATCGCGTTTTCTCCCCTTGCAATCTGATCACAAACATCATCATTAACGTCCATTTGCCTTTTGAACTGCTTCGAACTGTTTGCATGGCTGAAATCAATCATCACATGAGGAGCTAAACCAGCTTTCATCAATTCCTCTTTAACGACACTGACATGCTCCGCACTGTAATTTGGCTCTTTGCCACCACGCAGAATAATATGGCAATCCTGATTACCCGTGGTGCTGACAATCGCAGAGTGTCCCCATTTAGTCACAGAAAGAAAACAGTGAGGTGAGCTGGCCGCGTTGATAGCATCAATGGCAACTTTTATTGTGCCGTCAGTTCCATTTTTAAAGCCAACCGGACAAGAAAGCCCTGATGCCAGTTCACGGTGAACCTGAGATTCCGTTGTACGCGCCCCTATCGCGCCCCAGCTCATGAGATCAGCAAGATACTGAGGAGTTATCATATCAAGGAACTCACCCGCAGCAGGCAGCCCCATGTCGTTAATATCGATCAGAAGCTTACGGGCAGTACGTAACCCATCATTAATATCAAAGCTACAATCCATGTTCGGGTCATTAATTAACCCTTTCCAACCTATCGTGGTACGGGGTTTTTCAAAATAAACCCGCATCACAATTTCCAAATCAGCTTTCAATTCTTCACGTAACTTATTCAGGCGTTCTGCATATTCCAATGCTGCCTTTGGGTCATGAATTGAACACGGACCAATCACTACCAATAGACGATCATCTTCACCAGTTAAAACGTTATGAATAGCTTCACGGGCTTCACGAACGGTAGTAGCAGTATTTTTTGTCGCAGGAAATTTTTCGAGTAATGCAACTGGTGGCAATAATTCCGTTATTTTTCTTATCCTTATATCGTCATTCTGGTAATTCATTGTCCTTTCACCTAATGTGTTTACAGTTATTTAAGATAATTTTGTGATCTTAATCTAACTGTTAGGCGTTATGCTGTAAATAATCTTTGTGAGTAAAAAAGAGAGGATTTCTTTATAGAAGAGGTCTTTTTGAGTAAAAATGATGTTGATTCAGATGATTGAACGGGTGGAATTTGAATACATTGAAGCAAAACACTCAATAACAGGCCGTAGATAGATTGGCTACCTATGACCTGCGGATAGATTTTAATTCATATTTCCGGTCGATTATGAGCCATTGGGTTTAGCAGCCTTGATCCACAGGCGGGCACCGTTCAGTGCAATACCCGTCAATATAATGTATTGCAAAGACATTGCCAGAACACCCTGGTGGAAATAAATCACCACGCTGATCACATTGATAATCACCCATACCAGCCAGTTTTCCACGTGTTTACGAGTCATCAGTACCATTGCCACTATCGATAATACTGTCATCACCGAATCCCAGAATGGAAATGCATCTGGCTCTAAGGCTGGCATCGTAATATTGAAGCCCATTCCCTGTAAGACAAGAACCGCAATTTTTGCCATATAGCCAAAGATTTGGTCGATATTAAACATCATTGTCAAGATTGCAAATATGGAAACAGCAGCGACGGTAATTGTTTGTTTGGGATTGAGCCAGCGGATTTTAAGTTCCATCTGTTTCTGTTCATTAACACGACTCCAGGCATACCAGCCGTAGATATTGGCCGCGAAGAAAAAGATTTGCAGGAGAAGACTGGCGTAGAGTTGAATTTGAAAGAAGATAACGGCAAAGAGAGAGACATTAATCAATCCAAACAGGTAATTAATGATTTTCTCCTGACTGGCAAGCCAGATACATAATAAACCAGCTATCGTACCAACAGCTTCAATATACGAGAGATTATAACCGTCTGCACCCAATGGAATACGTACTAATATGTTACTAATACTGAAAAAATCCATCCTTTCCTATCCTTATCATAAGTAGTGTTTAGTATATCAATACAAAAACGTGTGATTACGATACAAATTGACTATTTTTTCTATCCATGTTTTATATACTAAACAAGATAGCGAATTTATAAATAAAAGTCTTTGATTATTTTAACGTTTTTAAAATGATAATGGATAATAAATGACTCATCTTCTGAGTCAATACTTACGAGTTAGGCTGTGCTGATCTACCGACGGAGCTAAAAATTCATCTAAGGAGTATTTGAACTGAAATTTAAGATGGTGGGTCGTGCAGGATTCGAACCTGCGACCAATTGATTAAAAGTCAACTGCTCTACCGACTGAGCTAACGACCCATCTAAGGTGTACTTGAATTGAGATTTAAAATGGTGGGTCGTGCAGGATTCGAACCTGCGACCAATTGATTAAAAGTCAACTGCTCTACCGACTGAGCTAACGACCCATCTAAATCTGCTTGACAGTATTCCCTGCCAACGGCGGCATATATTACTGATTTCTCAGCAGGGCGCAACGTTTATTTTATTAAATCTCGTTTAAACGCCTACTAATCATCCAATCACCCCCGAAAAGACCGATATATGACCCTTCGGGGATAATTATTACATCCCCGCAATCTTTTTCTCGGCCATTTTAGCCGAATTAGTGCCAGGATATTGTTTAACAACCTGCTGATAAACTGCTTTCGCTTTAACCTTCTGTCCCTTTTCTTGCATGATTAATCCCACTTTGTACAGAGAATCACTGCTTTTCTGTGATTTGGGATAATCTTTCACGACAGTAGCGAAATAATAAGCCGCGTCGTCTTTCTTGCCTTTGTTGTAATTCAACTGCCCTAACCAATAGTTGGTATTCGATAAATATTTCGACTTAGGATAGGCTTTAACGAACGTTTGAAACGCAGAGATTGCTTTATCATATTCTTTGGTATTGATCGCCAAAGCAACCGCAGCATCGTAATCACCTTTTTCACTCCCCGTACTCGCCGGAGCAGCAGGTGGATTACCATCGGTTTTTGCCGATGGCGTGGCTGTATTATCGCCTTCTGTACCTGATGATGGATTAGTGATTTTATCCAACTGTTGGTAAATATCTTTCTGGCGCTCAATGACTTGATTTAATTGATACTGATTTTCCTGGATCTGACCACGGAGTGTATCAATATCACGTTGAGAATCAGCAAGTTGTTGTTGAAGTTGAGTTAACAATTGACTATGAGCATCGGAAACACGCTCTAATTGGGAGAGGCGCTCATCGGTGGAGCCTGAGCCGACATTACTGATTGGCGCTTGGGCGGTAGCGGCCCAAGGAGCCGCTACGCCAACCAATAACGACAGACCCAACACATAACGTCTGAAGTTACTGTTCATGCATTACTCTTAGTATACGATTACAGCACGACGGTTTTTAGCGTATGCTGCTTCGTCATGGCCAAGTACAGCTGGTTTTTCTTTACCGTAAGAAACGATAGCCAGTTGATCAGCAGAAACACCTTTGCCTTGCAGGTACATTTTCACTGCGTTAGCACGACGCTCACCCAGAGCGATGTTGTACTCAGGCGTACCGCGTTCGTCTGCATGGCCTTCAATGGTCACTTTGATAGATGGGTTGCTGCGCAGGAATGCCGCGTGTGCATCCAGCATCTGAGCGAAATCGCTGTTGATGTCATACTTATCGAAACCGAAGTATACGATATTGTTGTTTTGCAGCTCTTGCATCTGCTGACGTGCTAATTCTTCAGCAGACAGACCTGCTTTAGCAGAATTATCAACAGTGCCTACACCAGACTGATCATTGTTGCCATTTTTGTTAGTACTACACGCTGCTACGGCCATGATTGGTAAAGCTAACATCAGCCCTTTTAGCACTTTGTTCAGTTGCATTTCTTTGATCCTTTTATAGTTTGCCATACATATTATTTATTATGCATCACAGATACGGCGACCAGGCAGGGAATTTAACCTGTCCATCGGTAGCCGGAAGACGCGCTTTGAAACGCCCGTCGGTCGAAACTAGCTGCAATACAGTCCCCAACCCTTGAGTGGAGCTATAAATCACCATAGTGCCGTTAGGTGCGATACTCGGCGTTTCATCTAGAAACGTATCTGTCAAAATTTGGACAGACCCCGTTGCCAGATCTTGTTTGGCGATATGCTGACTGCCACTTGCTGAGCTAACCATCACGATAAAACTACCGTCAGAACTAACATCAGCATCTTGGTTCTGAGAACCTTCCCAAGTCAGGCGCTGTGGAGCACCGCCATTAATATCAATTTTGTACAACTGCGGACGGCCACCTTGATCTGAGGTATAGACCAATGTCTGGTTATCCGGCATCCAGCTTGGCTCAGTATTGTTACTGCGGCCATCAGTTACCTGACGGATCTGACCAGAAGCCAAATCCATCATGTAAAGATTCAAACTACCTGTTTTAGATAGTGCAAATGCAAGTTTAGTCCCATCTGGAGAAAATGCAGGCGCTCCGTTATGACGAGGGAACGAGGCTACCTGACGCACTGCTGTCGTTGCCAGTGTTTGAATAACTAGCGCAGAGCGGCCACTTTCAAACGTAACATAAGCAAGTTGAGAACCATCTGGCAACCATGCTGGCGACATTAATGGTTCAGGTGAGCGGTGTACGGTAAATTGGTTATAACCATCATAATCGGAAACACGCAGTTCATATGGGTATTTACCCACGCTCGCCTTCTTGACGACATAAGCCAAACGGGTACGGAATGCCCCTTTAATACCCGTCAGTTTTTCAAATACTTGATCACTGGCAGTATGGGCGGCATGGCGTAGCCATTTTTTCTCAATTTTAAATTGATCCTGAGCCATCACCGTTCCTGGTGCACCAGCAGTATCCACTAGCTGATATGAAACCAGATAATTGCCATCTGCAGCGGGCTGGATTTGCCCAACAATCACAGAGTCAATCCCGAGGGCAGACCATGCAGCAGGTGTTACCTCTGATGCAGTTGTGGGTTGTTGTGGCATACGGTTTGGATCAATGGGATTGAACTTCCCACTGTTTCTCAAATCCGCAGCAATAATTGAACCAATTTCTTCTGGAGCATTAGCTGCACCTGTCCATTTAAATGGAACGACTCCAATAGGACGTGCAGAATCAACACCCTGTGTAATTTCAATGCGAACTTCCGCATGAGCAAGCGCTGCCCACATCATCAAAAAGCCTAATACTATTTTAAACGACTGTTTAAAAGTTTGCTTCATCATGTCTCCCTTATCGCGATCGTTTATATGCCCGCAATAATCCGCCGGATTCTAACAAAGGCCAACAAACAAAACTAGATACCTAAATAAAATCTAATAATTTTGTTTGTATATATAAATTATTCGTATTTTTAACTACCAAATAACGCTTTTCTACCAAATAATTACCTTACTGGGGCTTGAAATCCAGTGAAGAATTCTTGAAATGCTCATAAATCTCTTTACTCGGTGGTCGTGGAATTTTAGTCTGACGAGCCGCTGCAACCGCTGCCCTGCATAACGCAGGGTCACCCGCACCAGCCTTAATATCAATCAGCAGGCCATCCGGTGCCAATTTTATCCGTAACTCACAAGTACGTCCGAGATACAAACTCGGGTCATGGAAATTCTGCTGGATTGCAGTCTGAATTTGCCCCTTGTAATTATTGATATCCGACTGTGAAGGGCCGCTTTTCTTGCCGCCACCTTGACCAGCCGCAGATGCCCCGCCCTGCTTAGGTGCACTGGACGTTAACCCACCCAGCAGGTCATCAACTTCCTGAGCCTGTTTTGTCGCTTCTGCCTTGGCCTTGGCTTTGGCCTTAGCTTCTGTTTTCGCTTTGGTTTCTGCCTCGGCTTCTGCTTTTGCCTTAGATTCGGCTTCCGCTTTAGCTTTGGCCTCTGCTTCCGCTTTAGCTTTGGCCTCTGCTTCGGCTTTAGCCTTCGCCTCAGATGCGGCTTTGCGTTTCGCAGTCTCTTCCGCTTCTTTCTTGGCCTGAACCTCTGCCTTCTGCCGAGCCTCTGCCTGTTCCTTTAGAATTATTTCTTTTTCTGCTTTCGCCTTAGCAGCAGCTTCTTCCGCAAGTTTTTGTTCCTCACGGGCTTTCGAAACGGCGGCATCCGCCTGTTTTTTCTGTTCTTCAGACGCCTGTTGTGCTTTTATTCGCTCTTCTTCTGCCGATTTCAGGCGTTCCTGCTCCTCAGCCTGTTTTACCCGCAATTCCGCCGCCTGCTGTTCAGCTTTTTTCTTCCGCTGCTGCTCAGCCGATTTTGCATTAGCCTGCTGTTGCTGTTGCTGATTGTATTGCTGAACGACGGCATTCGGATCGACCATAACAGCATCAATGACAGTACCACCAGCTCCGCCGCCTCCCATTTCTGTTTTTTGCATCAGCGAACCCCAAATCAGAAACCCGATCAGGATAATGTGAAGTATAACCGAAATGATAATGGCGCGATTCAGCCTATTATTTTGCTCGTTTGTCTTTCCCACGCTCGACATCCAGAAACTTTAAGTAACAGCAACCATCAGGCCCCAATGGGCTGAGTCATTAAACCAACCGATTTTACACCCGCCTGACGAAGCATATTCAGCGCCTTGATGATTTCGTCATAAGGAACTTCCTTAGAACCACCAATCAGGAAAACTGTTTTAGGATTGGCTTTCATCAAAGCTTGAGCTTCAGCAATGATTTGCTGTTCAGGTAACAATTCCAGACGTTCCTGATTAACGATCATATTGTATTGCCCAATACCAGAAACTTCCATAATGACCGGCGGATTATCAGAGCTGGAAACTGCCTTAGAATCCACCGCATCAGGTAAGTCAACTTCTACGCTTTGCGTGATAATCGGTGCCGTTGCCATAAAGATAAGCAGCAACACCAGCAACACGTCCAGCAAGGGGACGATATTGATCTCGGATTTTAGCTCACGTCTGCGACTACGAGTGCGCGCCATTCGCTTATTTCCCCTAACGATTTATTACGACTTATTGGTATTAGGAGTAAAAGCCTGACGATGCAAAATCGCCAGAAATTCTTCCATAAAATTATCGTAGATTTGTTCTAGTTTATTGACGCGCTGGCTCAGACGGTTGTAGGCCATCACCGCAGGAATGGCGGCAAACAGACCAATTGCTGTTGCAATTAAGGCTTCAGCAATACCGGGAGCAACCATTTGCAAAGTTGCCTGCTTCACTGCACCCAAGGCGATAAAGGCGTGCATAATCCCCCAAACCGTCCCAAACAGGCCAATATAAGGGCTGATGGAACCCACAGTTCCCAAAAATGGAATGTGATTTTCCACTGTTTCCAGTTCACGGTTCATTGAAATGCGCATGGCACGGGAAGCCCCAGTGATAACAGCTTCTGGTACATGGCTATTCACTTGATGCAAACGAGCAAATTCTTTAAAACCAGAATGGAAAATCTGTTCAGTACCGTTTAACGAATCACGGCGTGACTGACTTTCTTTATAAAGACGGGACAATTCGATTCCCGACCAAAACTTATCCTCAAATGCTTCCGCTTCTCGGGTGGCAGCATTAAGAATTCTCGTTCGTTGAATAATGATTGCCCAAGAAACAATAGAGAAGCCGATCAAGATTAACATGATCAACTGCACTAAAAAGCCCGCCTTCAGAAATAAATCAAGGATATTCATGTCAGTCACTGCTTAAACTCCGCGACAATAGACTTTGGAAGCGCAATAGGCTTCATTTGAGATGAATTCACGCAGACAACCAGAGATTCTGCGCTGCTGATAGCTACACCATTGCAATCAACAATTCGTTGAGTAAATGTCAGAGAAGCGCCACGAATATTCGTAATTTCGCTTTCAACAACCAGCAAATCGTCCAATCTAGCTGGTTTCCGGTAGTCAACAGTCATGCGACTAACAACAAAGCCAATCTGCTCATCCAGCATATACTTTTGATGGAAGCCTTTTTCACGCAACATTTCAGTACGAGCTCTTTCAAAAAAGGCTAAATATTGCGCGTGATAGACCACACCACTAGCATCTGTGTCTTCGTAATAAACACGGATAGGCCAACGGAACAACATATTACTCACATATAATCCTAATCAGGCGAATTGACGCTGCCACTATACTCAAGACAATCGCGCTTTGGAATGACTTGTCAGTAAAGAAATCAAAAAAATTTATAGACCATCGGTCTATAAATTTATAAATAGTTTACTTAAAAAAATGATATAAGCCAAAGAGAAGAATGAAAAATGCAGGTAATGGATGAAAGAAAAGCCGCCAGATAAGATGTTTAGGATGAAATCCGACACCAAAGGTAACACCAGAACAAACAGCCCAAATCAGTAAAACACCCTGCCACACATGAAGTGAACTGGTGTTAGCAGCAAAACGTGCCGGATCCCAGAATACACATGAGGCAAGCGCCAGAGCTATGATGAGGATAAGGGCCCTCAGAGGCCCCTTATCCATGAGTTGGTAGCATTTATTAGCCAACATTATTTTTCGCCACTCTCAGTTGCTTTTTTTGATTCGCTCTGCTCAAGTGCCAAGGCTGCAATGATAGCGAAACTACAAGCTAAAAGCGTTCCGAGAATCCAAGCAAAATACCACATGCGCTATGCTCCTTAGTACAGTGAATTTTTGTTGTTTTCAATATAATTCTTATCCAAACGTCCAAAAGTTTTATAGTAACACCAGGTGGTGTACGACAAGATAAGAGGAACGAAGATAAGTGCAACAACAAACATAACTTGCAATGTCCACTGACTGGATGTCGCATCCCACATAGTCAGGCTGATATTCGGATCAATGCTTGATGGCATCACAAATGGGAACATCGCAATTCCCGAAGTCAGAATGATGCAGGCAACGGTCAATGATGAAAACAGGAATGCCCACCCCCCTTTATCCATTCGTGTCGCCAGCATAGTCAACAGAGGAAGAATGACACCCAATGCCGGTACTGCCCACAGCGCCGGATATTTATTAAAGTTAATCAGCCATGCTCCCGCCTGATGCGCGACTTCTTTATGCAGTGGGTTAGATGGGCCATTAACATCCAACCCTCCTGTCACAACATAACCATCAATACCATAAATCAACCATACGCCTGCCAACAGGAAGGCGACTGCTGTTACCAATGCACAAACATGCGTGGCAGTGCGTGAACGCAGATGCAACTCACCGGTTGTACGCATTTGCAGGTAAGTAGCACCTTGTGTCACGATCATCATCAGGCTGATGATACCCGCCAACAAGCCATAAGGATTCAACAACCCGAAGAATGACCCTTCATAGGACAATCGCATATAGGAATCTATCGCCAGCGGTACACCCTGCAGCAGATTACCAAATGCAACCCCAATAACCAGCGGCGGTACAAAGCTACCAATAACAATTCCCCAGTCCCACATACTGCGCCATTGACTATTTTCCAGTTTTGAACGGTAATCAAAACCGACAGGACGGAAAAACAGCGCAGCCAATACCAGGATCATCGCAACATAAAAACCAGAGAAAGCGGCAGCGTATACCATCGGCCATGCAGCAAACAGTGCGCCACCGGCTGTAATTAACCAAACCTGATTACCATCCCAGTGAGGGGCAATCGAGTTAATCATGATGCGGCGTTCAGTATCGTTTTTACCGATGATCCGCAGCAGAACACCAACTCCCATATCGAAACCATCAGTCACTGCGAAACCGATCAGCAACACACCAATCAGCAGCCACCATATAAATCGTAATACATCATAATCAAGCATAAGTGGACTCCTGCTTACTCAATATTGTTGGCTGAAGAAGCGGTTTTCTGTTCAAAATGGTAACGTCCGGTTTTGAGGCTACTTGGACCCAGACGAGCAAATTTGAACATCAAGAACATTTCTGCGATCAAGAACAAAGTGTACAGACCACAAATCAGTACCATTGAGAAAATCAGATCACCAACACTGCGTGTCGAAGCAGCAACTGCGGTTGGCAGAATTTCACCAATCGCCCACGGCTGACGACCATATTCCGCAACAAACCACCCTGCTTCAATAGCAATCCACGGTAATGGGATGCTGAACAGCGCTGCACGCAGCAACCATTTCTGCTGACCAATGCGATTACGGATAACACTCAGAAATGCCAGACCGATAACCAGCAACATGAGAAAACCTGAAGCGACCATAATACGGAATGCAAAGTAGAGTGGCGCTACACGTGGGATAGAATCTTTCGCAGCGGATTTAATCTGTTCTTCTGTCGCATTTGCTACATCTTGGGTATAACGCTTCACGAGCATGCCATAACCAAGATCTTTCTTACTTTCATTAAATGCATTACGAACCGTTGGATCAATATTGCCAGAACGCAACTCTTCCAGTAATTCGTACGCTTTAATGCCGTTACGGATACGCTGCTCATGCTGGCCCATCAAGTCACGCAGGCCGACAACTGGCGTATCAGTGGAACGAGTGGCAATCAGACCAAGAATATAAGGAATTTGAATGGAGTATTTATTTTCCATTTTATCCTGATCTGGAATACCAATAAGAGTGAATGAAGCTGGAGGGGGTTGAGTTTCCCATTCAGCTTCAATGGCAGCCAGTTTGGTTTTCTGTACGTCCCCCATTTCGTATCCAGATTCATCACCCAGAACAATGACGGACAGTATCGCAGCAATACCGAAACTTGATGCAATCGCAAAAGATCGTTTAGCGAACGGAATATCGCGTCCTTTAAGCAGATAGTAAGAGCTGATGCCCAAGACGAAAACCGCACCTGTCACATAGCCCGCAGCCACAGTGTGTACAAATTTCACCTGAGCCACAGGGTTAAGCACCAACTCGCTGAAACTCACCATTTCCATACGCATGGTTTCGAAATTGAAATCAGACGCAATCGGGTTTTGCATCCAACCGTTCGCAACCAGAATCCACAATGCGGAGAAGTTAGAGCCTAGTCCAACCAGCCAAGTAACAGCCAGATGTTGTTTCTTACTCAGACGATCCCATCCGAAGAAAAACAGACCAACGAATGTGGATTCGAGGAAGAATGCCATCAGGCCTTCAATAGCCAGCGGTGCACCGAAAATATCACCAACGTAATGTGAGAAGTATGACCAGTTGGTTCCGAACTGGAACTCCATGGTCAAACCCGTTGCAACACCCAGAGCAAAGTTAATACCAAATAACTTCCCCCAGAATTTTGTCATATCTTTGTAGATCTGTTTGCCAGAAAGGACATATACCGTTTCCATGATCGCAAGCAAAAACGCCATACCGAGCGTCAATGGCACGAACAGGAAATGATACATAGCAGTTAAGGCAAACTGTAATCGTGACAGTTCGACAATATCAAACATCTTGACTCCTTGCTCCTAGCAGGAAGACACCGACTTGCGGCAACCCGACTCCGTCAAACGGAAGCCTCGTAACTACCAGCAATAAATGCCTAAAACGCAACAATGAATTATTAAGTAAATCAGATATTCAGTAGATACCACAATAATATTACGCCTATATTCACATACAATAAATAGGTTTTACGTGACTCAGCTTGGAATTCTGAATATAGGTCAATAATGCCGTACATTCATAGACTAATATCTAATTATTTTAGATCAATTTAAGCAAATTTAGCGAATACATTTCATAGTAATAAGTTGATTTTAGTCAGTTTTTTACTTTTTTTGTTAATCATTACAGCTATTATTTCATTCTGGTTGATTTAGTGTTAATGATTTGTTGTTTTCAATGACTATTGATTTATTTTTTGCTGTAAAAAACATTCGAAAATTAACTTTTTATTTTCATTCTTTGAAAAATATATTTTTTCAATATTTCCAATTAAATTAATCAAATAAATAACATATTCGAGTTCTAGTTAAGTTAAATTTAAAAATACCTACTTGTATAAAATAACTAACTTACTGTATATATTATAAATATAAATAAAAAGGTCACCCAAAGGTGACCTTTTTCAATAAAAATAGCTTATTTTTCGACTAGTTGCCTGCTAATAAACCTTTTACTGCATCACCGATGTCAGCAAGACTGCGAACAGTCTTCACTCCAGCCGCTTCCAGTGCAGCAAATTTTTCATCTGCGGTCCCTTTACCACCGGCAATAATCGCACCAGCATGACCCATACGTTTACCTTTAGGCGCAGTCACACCAGCAATGTAAGCAACGACAGGCTTAGTGACATGCTCTTTAATGTAAGCGGCCGCTTCTTCTTCTGCTGTACCACCAATTTCCCCGATCATGACGATAGCTTCAGTCTGCGGGTCTTCTTGGAACAGTTTCAGAATATCAATAAAGTTTGAGCCTGGAATTGGATCACCGCCGATACCAACACAGGTAGATTGGCCTAATCCTGCATCCGTTGTCTGTTTAACGGCTTCATAAGTCAATGTACCAGAGCGGGATACAATACCCACTTTACCCGCCTTGTGGATATGGCCGGGCATGATGCCGATCTTACACGCATCCGGCGTAATAACGCCCGGACAGTTAGGACCGATCATGCGAACACCTGCTTGATCCAGTTTTACCTTCACTGTCAGCATATCCAGAGTTGGGATACCTTCTGTGATGGTAATGATCAGTTTAATGCCTGCATCAATCGCTTCCAGAATGGAATCTTTACAGAATGGAGCGGGAACATAAATAACAGAGGCTGTCGCACCAGTCGCTTCCACTGCTTCACGTACAGTATTGAATACAGGTAGCCCCAGATGCTCAGTGCCACCTTTGCCTGGTGTCACACCACCAACCATTTGAGTACCGTAAGCAATCGCCTGTTCTGAATGGAAAGTACCCTGACTGCCAGTAAACCCCTGACAGATCACTTTGGTGTTTTTATCGATTAAAATAGACATTATTTATTCCCCGCTGCTGCGACTGCCTGTTTAGCCGCGTCTGTCAAACTGCTTGCTGCAATGATGTTCAAACCACTGTCTGCCAGTTTCTTCGCGCCCAATTCAGCATTGTTTCCTTCCAGACGAACCACTACCGGTACGTGAACACCAACTTCTTCCACTGCACCAATAATCCCGTCAGCAATCAAATCACAGCGGACAATGCCACCAAAAATATTCACAAAAACAGCTTTAACATTTTCATCTGACAGGATGATTTTGAATGCTTCGGTAACACGCTCTTTTGTCGCACCACCACCCACATCAAGGAAGTTTGCCGGGGCGCCACCGTGCAGTTTGACAATGTCCATGGTTCCCATTGCCAGACCAGCACCATTCACCATGCAGCCAATGTTGCCATCAAGCGCAACATAGTTCAGTTCCCATTGTGCAGCTTGGGCTTCACGCGGATCTTCCTGTGAAGGATCATGCATTTCACGCAATTCAGCCTGACGGAACATCGCGTTACCATCTGCACCCAGTTTCCCATCCAGACAGATAAGATCACCTTGGGTTGTGATAACCAGAGGGTTAATTTCGACCATAGCCAGATCACGCTCAAGGAACAGATTTGCCAATCCCATGAAAATCTTAGTGAACTGACCAACTTGTTTACTGGTTAAACCCAGTTTGAACGCTAGTTCACGGCCTTGATACGGCATAGGGCCAGCCAGTGGGTCGATGATTGCTTTATGAATCAGTTCGGGCGTTTCTTCCGCCACTTTTTCTATTTCGACACCACCTTCGGTAGAGGCCATAAACACTACACGACGTGTACCACGGTCAACAACAGCACCGAGATAGAGCTCCTTGGCAATATCGGTTGCCCCTTCTACCAAGATCTGATGAACAGGCTGACCCTGTGCATCAGTCTGGTAAGTTACCAGTCGTTTACCCAGCCATTGTTCAGCAAAAGCACGGATATCTTCCTTGCTGTTGACGACTTTCACGCCACCAGCCTTACCGCGACCACCTGCATGAACTTGACATTTAACGACCCAAGGACCTGAACCAATCTTGGATGCTGCTTCTTCTGCTTCGCGCGGTGTGGTGCAGGCATAACCAGCAGGAGCTGGTAAACCATACCGTGCAAAAAGTTGTTTTGCCTGATACTCGTGTAAATTCATGATGTTCTATCCATAATTTAGTCTAAGAAAGGTAAATTACCTTCTATTTTGTTGCTCTGGATATGACCAGCCCGGGGGCTGGCCTGCATATACATTTTTTACATCAACATTGCTTTACTTCAGACTGGGCGGAATTTAACACCCTCCGCCCCGATGGTGATGCTATACATCCAGCAACAAACGTGTCGGATCTTCCAGCATTTCTTTGATGGTTACCAGGAAGCCTACAGACTCACGTCCATCAACCAGACGGTGGTCATAAGACAGGGCCAGATACATCATCGGAAGAATCTCAACCTGACCATTCACTGCCATTGGGCGATCTTTGATGGCATGCATGCCGAGGATCGCACTTTGTGGTGGGTTAATGATCGGTGTAGACATCAGAGAGCCGAAAACACCGCCGTTGGTAATTGTGAAGTTACCACCAGTGAGTTCTTCAACGGTCAACTTACCGTCACGGCCTTTAATAGCCAGCTCTTTGATGCTCTTCTCAATATCAGCCATGCCCAGTGCATCTGCATCACGCAGTACTGGTGTAACCAGACCACGAGGTGTAGATACCGCAATGCTGATATCAAAATAGTTGTGGTAAACCACGTCAGTGCCATCAATAGAAGCGTTAACTTCTGGATAGCGTTTCAGTGCTTCAACGACTGCCTTCACATAAAAGGACATGAAGCCCAGACGCATGCCATGACGTTTTTCAAACGCGTCACCGTACTGCTTGCGCAATTCTTGAATTGGCTTCATGTTGACTTCGTTGAACGTCGTCAGCATTGCAGTGTTGTTTTTCGCTTCAAGCAGGCGTTCTGCAACACGTTTACGCAGGCGAGTCATTGGAACGCGTTTCTCACTACGATGTGGCAGCTGAGAAGACTGTGCTGGTGCAGCTTCAGCCACTTTGCCACTCTCTTTTTTATGCGCAGTGATATATTTTTCCACATCTTCGCGAACGATACGGCCACCAACGCCACTGCCTTTAATTGCAGCAGGATCTAAATCATGCTCTGCAATCAGACGACGAACCGTAGGACTTAATGCGTCGTTGCTTTCTTCTTCCAAAGAAGCAGTCTGGCGCTGCGCTGGTGTTGACTCTGTTTTTTCTTTTACTTCAGCAGGAATACCCGTGCTATCACTCAAACGGATACGACCGAGCAGTTGCTTGGACAGTACCGTGGCACCCTCTTCTTCCAAAATAGCTTCCAGAACACCGGCTTCACTCGCAGGTACTTCCAGAACGACTTTGTCAGTTTCAATTTCAACCAACACGTCATCACGTTGTACAGTGTCACCTGCTTTTTTATGCCATGTCGCAACAGTGGCATCTGCAACAGATTCAGGAAGGTCTGGAACCAGAATTTCTACGCTACTCATTTTCTATCCTTATTTATTCAACGTTCAGGGCATCATTAACCAGCGCTTGCTGCTGCTGCTGGTGAACAGACGTATAACCCACTGCCGGGGAAGCAGATGCTGGACGACCTGCATAACGTAAAGAAGCCCCAAATGGGATCACTTCACGGAAATTATGTTGACTGCAATACCAAGCCCCTTGGTTCAGAGGTTCTTCCTGACACCAAACGAAGTCATGAACATGAGCATAATGCTCAAGCAGAGTCTGCAAGTTCTGACGTGGGAATGGATACAGCTGTTCAATACGCACAATGGCAACATCAGCCTGCTCGTTCTTACGACGCTGTTCCAACAGATCGTAATAAACTTTACCGGAGCAAAGTACAACGCGTTTAACACCTTTTGGATCCAAGGCGTCAATTTCACCAATCACAGGCTCGAATTTACCGTTAGCCAGTTCATCCAGACTGGAGACAGCCAATGGATGACGCAGCAGTGATTTAGGTGTCATGACAATCAACGGACGACGCATACCACGCAGAGCCTGACGGCGCAGCATGTGATAAACCTGAGCCGGAGTTGATGGTACACAAACCTGCATATTCTGCTCTGCACACAATTGCAGATAGCGCTCCAGACGTGCTGATGAGTGTTCTGGACCTTGACCTTCATAACCGTGCGGCAACAGCATGACCAGGCCACACATACGGCCCCATTTCTGTTCACCGGAGCTGATAAACTGGTCAATCACAACCTGCGCCACGTTGGCGAAATCACCGAACTGAGCTTCCCAAATCGTCAAAGCGCGAGGTTCTGTCGTTGCATAACCGTATTCAAACGCCAGTACTGCTTCTTCTGACAGAACAGAATCCCATACGTTGAATACACCCTGACCATTGTGAACATTTGCCAGAGGGACATAAACAGCAGCATTCGGCTGATTATGGATAACGGCATGACGGTGGAAGAATGTACCACGACCCGCATCTTCACCTGATAGGCGCACAGGGATGCCTTCATCAACCAGAGTAGCGTAAGCCAGTGTTTCCGCACCACCCCAGTCAAACAGCTTATTGCCGTTGGCCATTTCTGCACGGTCGCCGTAAATTTTCGCAACACGTGAGTGCATTTCAACTTCAGCAGGAATAGTGCTGATACGTTTGCCGAGATCTTGCAGACGTTTCATCTCCACTTTATGTGGATAATCCTCATCCCATTCGTGGTTCAGATAAGGCTCCCACGTAAATGAATGCATTCCCATAGGACGCCATTCATCCACAACGCACTCACCATGGTCCAGCGCATCACGATACAGATTGGCCATCTCAGTAACATCGTTAGCTGCCAGCAGGCCTTCTGCTATGAGTTTATCTGCATAGATTTTACGTGGTGTTGGCTGTTTTTTGATTTTCTGATACATCAGTGGCTGAGTTGCACTTGGCTCATCAGCTTCGTTATGACCGTGGCGACGGTAGCAAACCAGATCAATCATCACGTCATGTTTGAAGGTATTACGGAAATCAAGCGCCAGACGAGTAACGAAGGCAACAGCTTCCGGATCATCCGCGTTAACGTGGAAAATCGGCGCCTGCACCATTTTCACAATATCAGTACAATATTGCGTTGAACGGGCATCTTTCGGATTAGAGGTAGTGAAACCAATCTGGTTGTTAACCACGATACGAACAGTACCGCCAACTTCATAGCCGCGAGCCTGAGACATGTTCAGTGTTTCTTGAACAATCCCCTGCCCTGTTACAGCAGCGTCACCATGAATGGTTACTGGCAGAACCATGTTGCTTCGGCCTTCATCAAGACGGTCACGGCGAGCACGTACTGAACCAATAACGACAGGGCTAACAATTTCAAGGTGAGATGGATTGAAGGCTAACGCCAAATGTACCAATCCCCCTTCAGTTTCGAAATCAGAGGAAAAGCCCTGATGGTATTTTACGTCACCTGTACCGAGATGCTCTTTGTGTTTACCCGCAAACTCGTCAAACAGATCGGCCGGCTTTTTACCAAAGAGATTAACCAGAACGTTGAGACGACCACGGTGAGCCATTCCCAGCACAACTTCACGGGTACCCTGTTTACCCGCATGGCGGATCAGTTCTTTCAGCATTGGGATAAGCGCATCACCACCTTCAAGGGAAAAACGTTTCGCCCCCGGGAATTTAGCACCCAAATAGCGTTCTAACCCTTCCGCTGCTGTCAGTTCCGCCAAGAAACGATGTTTTTCATCCGCACTGAACTGTGAACCTACCGCCACGGATTCCAGACGCTGCTGAATCCAGCGTTTTTCTTCCGTATTGGTGATATGCATATATTCTGCACCAATTGAACCACAGTAAATGCGTTTCAGAGCGTCATATAGATCAGCCAGTTTCATTGTCTCTTTGCCAATGGCAAACGAGCCAACATTGAACGTTTCTTCAAAATCCGCTTTTGTTAAATTATGGAAAGCAGGATCGAGATCGGGTACAGGTTCCTGTTTCCATAATCCCAATGGGTCAAGATTCGCACTTTGATGGCCGCGGAAGCGGAATGCGTTAATGAGCTGCAAAACTTTAACTTGTTTTGCATCCATTGCTGGATCGCTGACTGAAGTGTGATAACGCGTGGCATCTTTTGCCAGACGACGGAAGTAATCGCGCGTCTGTGAGTGAAGTTGTTCCCCGCTAAGTCCTGTATCCGGTAATTGTTGGAATATTTCTCTCCAACTTGCATCAACGGAGTTAGGATCGGTTATATAGTCTTCATAGATTTGCTCTATGTAAGACTGGTTTGCACCAGCCAGAAAGCTCGAGTCCAGCCAGTCCTTCATTGCGCCGTTCTGCATTGTGATCCCTTAAGCTTTAAAAGCTTTAGTTTTCGCCGTGGTTAACAAATACCGCTTAATGAGCGGTGTTGATAAAAGGTTCATTTGGACGTGCTTAATGCATGTTCTTTATTGGGGTTTTCCTACCCTTCAAGGAACCTTTAAAAACTGGATATCAGTTTTTAAAGGTTCCTTTATTTCAAAACATGCGCCGTCATTCGCAGTAGGCAATTTATCATTTTTCATTCTTAATGCCCTCCATCAGCTTGATATTTCTTTCAAAATTGTGGAGGGCAACATTATATGCATTATTTACACGCGATTTATGCGTTATTTATGCACTATATTTTACTTATGCGCTATGTTTCAGCAGCATCGACTTAATATGACCAATCGCTTTTGTCGGGTTCAGCCCTTTAGGACAGACGCTGACACAGTTCATGATGCTATGACAGCGGAAAACGCTGAACGCATCATTCAGGCCATCCAACCGTGAAGCCGTTTCAGTATCACGACTGTCAATCAGAAAACGGTACGCAGCCAAAAGACCTGCCGGCCCGATAAACTTATCTGGGTTCCACCAGAACGACGGACAAGACGTCGAACAGCAGGCACACAGGATACATTCATAGAGGCCATCCAGTTTTTCACGCTGTTCCGGTGATTGTAGATGTTCGCGCGCAGGTGGGTTTTTACCATCGTTAATCAAATAAGGACGGATTTTCTCATATTGCGTGTAGAACTGGCTCATATCAACAACCAGATCACGAACAACAGGCAAACCAGGCAACGGCCGAATGACAATTTTCTTATTACCCCGGCGCAGTACCGAAACCGGAGTAACACAAGCCAGCCCATTTTTACCATTCATGTTCACACCGTCAGAGCCACAAACACCTTCACGACAGGAACGGCGGAATGATAAGGTCGGGTCTTGCTCTTTTAACTGGATAAGCGCATCCAGCAGCATCATGTCACGCCCTTCTTCTGCTTCCAGCGTGTAATCCTGCATACGGGGTGCGTTGTCTACATCCGGATTATAACGATAAATCGAAAATTCAAGTTTCATAATCTCTTTCTCCGCAACTGGAACATCAGCAACTCAATTAGTAAGAACGCACTTTCGGCGGGAAAGCTTCACGCAGCGTAGGCTGCATGTTTACTTCACGGCGAGTCATGCTCTCAGTTTGCGGTAAATACAAGCTATGGCACAGCCAGTTCGCATCGTCACGCTCTGGGTAGTCAAAACGACTATGAGCACCACGGCTTTCTGTACGATAATTCGCAGACACTGCGGTCGAATATGCGGTTTCCATCAGGTTATCCAGTTCCAGACATTCGATGCGCTGGGTATTGAATTCTGATGAAGTATCATCCAGACGGGCATTTTGCAGACGTTCACGAATCACTTTCAGCTCTTCCAGCCCTTTTGCCATTGCATCACCTTCACGGAATACCGAGAAGTTGTTCTGCATGCAGGCTTGCAGTGCCTTACGGATTTCAACCGGATCTTCACCGGAGCGGGTATTATCCCAGCGGTTCAGGCGTTGCAGTGCTGCGTCAACATCAGACTCACTGGCGTCACGGCTGGTTCCCTGCTCCATCAGGCACTCTTTCAGGTGCAAGCCAGCAGAGCGGCCGAATACCACCAGATCGAGCAATGAGTTACCCCCCAGACGGTTTGCTCCGTGGACAGATACACAGGCAATTTCACCCACAGCGAACAAGCCTGGGATGATGACATCTTCGCCTTTTTCGTTGACAGTCAGCGCCTGACCCGTGATCTTGGTTGGAATCCCTCCCATCATATAGTGACAGGTTGGAATAACCGGAATCGGCTCTTTCACAGGATCAACATGAGCAAAGGTACGGGACAATTCAAGGATGCCCGGCAGACGGGATTCCAATACGTCTTTACCCAGATGATCCAGTTTCAGTTTCGCATGAGGTCCCCAAGGACCTTCACAGCCACGGCCTTCACGGATTTCGATCATGATGGAACGTGCAACCACATCACGACCTGCCAGATCTTTAGCATTGGGCGCGTAACGCTCCATGAAGCGCTCACCATCTTTATTCAGCAGATAACCACCTTCACCACGGCAGCCTTCTGTTACCAGAACGCCGGCACCCGCAATGCCCGTTGGGTGGAATTGCCACATTTCCATGTCTTGTACAGGAACGCCGGCACGCAGCGCCATACCAACACCATCACCGGTATTGATATGAGCATTGGTTGTGGATTGGTAAATGCGACCAGCGCCACCAGTTGCCAGAATGGTTGCCTTGGACTTGAAATAGACGATTTCGCCCGTTTCAATACAGATGGCAGTACAACCAACGATAGCACCATCCTGATTTTTGACGAGATCCAGTGAATACCATTCAGAGAAAATCGTCGTGTTATTTTTCAGGTTTTGCTGATACAGAGTATGTAACAAAGCGTGACCCGTACGGTCAGCAGCAGCGGCAGTGCGGGCAGCCTGCTCGCCACCAAAATTCCTGGATTGCCCACCAAATGGACGTTGATAAATACGGCCATTATCCAGACGGGAGAATGGCAGCCCCATGTGCTCCAATTCCAGAATAGCTTCAGGACCAGTTTTACACATGTACTCAATGGCATCCTGGTCACCGATATAATCGGAGCCTTTCACCGTGTCATACATATGCCATTCCCAGTTATCCTCATGGGTATTGCCCAGAGCGACCGTAATTCCGCCCTGTGCTGAAACGGTATGTGAACGGGTTGGGAATACCTTGGAGATCAAGGCACAGGATAAACCCATTTGTGAGATTTGCAGTGCAGCACGCATACCTGCGCCACCCGCACCAATAACAACAGCGTCAAACTCTCTTACTGGCAGTTTCATTTATGCACCCCACACAACAATTGTTCCGTAAATCAAATAAACCAACAGCGCAACAATAATGACCAGTTGCAGCACCAGACGCAGCGCGAGTGGCTTGACATAATCCGTCAGCACCTGCCACATACCAATCCATGCGTGAACCAGAATGGAAAGCAGTGCCAGCACGGTGAACACTTTAGTGAGAGATGAAGAAAAGAAACCACGCCAGACTTCATAGGTGATATCAGACATTGTTGCCACAAAACCAACAAGGTAAAGCACGTATAAAACAATAACGATTGCAGATGCACGCAGCAGCAGCCAGTCCTGAATACCCGTGCGACCCAATGCGGATGCGTTGCTTACCATAATAATACCCCAGCCAGAATAGACAGAATAACCGCGATCACTATTGCTACTTTGGCAGAAGCACTACCGGTAGCGAGGTTTTCTTCCAAGAAACCAAAATCCATCAATACATGGCGGATGCCACCACAAATATGGTAAGCCAACGCCGTCAATATCCCCCACAGGATAAATTTAGCGAAGAAGCCAGTCATGATTTCAGATGCTTGCAGGAAGCCCTCTTGCGAAGACAGTGACATCCCCAGCAACCACAGCAGAATGCCGACTGCGATAAAGGTAATGACGCCTGAGATACGGTGCAAGATCGAAGTTATCGCGGAGACGGGTTGGTTAATCGTCCGCAGATCGAGGTTGACAGGTCTTTGTTTTTTCACAATTTTGCCCACACAGCTTTTTTTTATTTTCCATCCTCCGGTCCTGGGCGGGAATCAGACAGCGCTAAGAGGATACAAAGACACAACATAATTAAATTAACAATCCTTACATGTTCATCAAAAGTTGTGATTTGGCTACGCTGGATGCTCCTGCAGCAGGGTAATCCGGAGACCTTAGGGCAGTATAAGTACTTCACATACTTATTACAATTCCCACACAATATGATTGTTAACATTTAGCTTGAACAGTGAGAAAGATCACGCTTCAAACATTTATCATAAAAACCATTATCTTATTTGACAAGGATTAAACATTTATCTTACATATATGACGGTATATATTGTTTACCGTCGTTTTCCGGCTGAAAAGTAAACTTCACGAAAAACAAAAGTTATGCAAAAGTACTAATTAGACACAAAATGACAACATTTTATGTTAAGAATACTTTAAACATAACACCCAGAAACTTTTTAACAACCTAAAAATCGTTGTCGCCCGTAATGAGATTTCAGCGTTATAAATGTGATACCAGCCTGATTTTAAATTCTCTCCGGTAGCACAATGCCATCGGCACAGTATAAATTGCGCCTATCATGGTTGTTAGGGGTTATAAAAATAAGCGCTAAGGAGATGTAAATGGCTGATAAAAAAGCTACGTTGACCATAAGTGGTGCAGCTGCTATCGAACTAGACGTACTAACGCCGACCCTAGGTTCTGAAGTGATTGACGTTCGTACCCTCGGCTCAAAGAGCTTCTATACCTACGATCCTGGCTTTACTTCCACGGCCTCCTGTGAATCGAAAATCACCTATATTGATGGCGACGAAGGCATTTTGCTGCACCGTGGTTTCCCGATCGATCAGCTCGCAACGGGATCAAGCTATCTGGAAGTCTGTTATATCCTGCTGTATGGCGAACCACCCACGCCTGAAGAGTATGAAACATTCAAAAAAACAGTGATTCGTCATACGATGATCCACGAACAGATCACCCGTCTGTTCCACGGTTTCCGCCGTGATTCTCACCCAATGGCCGTACTTTGTGGTGTGACAGGTGCACTGGCTGCCTTCTACCATGATGCACTGGATGTCCATAACCCTCACCACCGTGAAATTACTGCTTACCGTCTGCTGTCCAAAATGCCAACCGTAGCGGCAATGTGTTACAAATATTCAATCGGACAGCCTTTCGTTTACCCACGTAACGATCTTTCTTATGCAGCCAACTTCCTGCACATGATGTTCTCAACACCTTGTGAAGAATATAAAGTCAATCCAGTGTTAGAACGCGCCATGGATCGCATTTTCATTCTGCATGCGGATCACGAACAGAATGCTTCAACCTCAACGGTACGTACCGCAGGTTCTTCTGGTGCCAACCCATTCGCCTGTATTGCAGCGGGCATCGCATCCCTGTGGGGGCCTGCGCACGGTGGCGCGAACGAAGCCTGTCTGCGTATGCTGGAAGAGATCCAGACTGTCGAACATATTCCTGAATTTATCGCTCGTGCCAAAGATAAAAACGATTCTTTCCGCTTGATGGGATTTGGTCATCGCGTTTATAAAAACTATGATCCACGCGCGACAGTAATGCGTGAAACCTGCCATGAAGTGCTGAATGAACTTGGCCTGAATGACAGCCTGCTGGAAGTCGCGATGGAGTTGGAGCGTATCGCCCTGAATGATCCGTACTTCATTGAGAAGAAACTGTACCCGAATGTCGATTTCTACTCCGGTATTATCCTGAAAGCAATGGGTATCCCATCCTCCATGTTTACCGTGATTTTCGCCATTGCCCGTACTATTGGCTGGATTGCGCACTGGACTGAAATGCACGATGAAGGCTTGAGAATCGCTCGTCCACGCCAGCTTTATACTGGCCATACCCAACGTGATTTCAAAAGTCAGTTAGAGAATTAATTTAGTATTCTTTATTTCGTTGTCAGACATTATCTGACAAATGCATTAACTGCACCTCGCATATCAGGTTCAATCGTAATATTGAACCTGATTAGGGTGCAGTTATCGCTTGCAAGCACCGGCCATATACTCCCTCGGTGGTCTTCCCATATTTTTGCGAAAAAATGTCACAAACGCACTATCATTAGCAAATCCCAGCTCCTGTGCGACATAAGACAGAGTTTTATCCTGAGCAAGTAACTCAATTGCTTTTATCAGCCGCCATTGCTGCCGCCACTGTTGATAATTCATTCCCGTTTCACGCAGAAATATTCGGGTGATAGTTTTCTCACTGGCGCCAATATGAGTGGCAAGCATTTGTAATGGCGGAGGCAGTTGATCAAACGGCAAACGCGCCAGACGCCGATCAGAAGGTAGCGGTAATAAAGTCGGCTCTTTACCCGCCTCACTCATTTCATCAAAAAAAACCGCTAATAAATGCGCTCCCTTTCCCTGACGCCAATCGGTATCAAAAGGAGATATTGCAATACGTTCTAAAATCACCCGTAGCAATGGTGTGGTTTCCAAGATTTCACTCTGCCCCGAAATCCATTCTATCCCTGAAATATCCAGATAAATGGAGCGATACCCTACGGAGCCACGCATTTCCGCCCGATGCAATGTCCTTGGCGGTATCCATGCAACTCGGGTCGGAGGCAGGATAGAGAGCTGATTTGCCAGCGTGATCTTGATGCAACCCTGCTGAGTAAACAACAATTGCCCCATATCATGCTGATGAAAGCCTGAATCGTGCTGCCCCATCTCTGCTGCAATGCCTATCACGGGCACATTCAAACTATATTTCAAACCATCAGGATCAAAGTGATCACTTTGTCGCAGCCAGGCCATATTAATATCCTTTAACTTTATGTCCGATTACATAAATAAATTGCCTTTATTATCATAAGAAGACATACAGCAAAATGCTAACCTTTCGGGCTATAAATAACTCATCAGAAGAAAATATCATGCACACCAGACCATCGCTTTGGCTCGCTATCACCTTAATGATGTTTCCACAGATCGTAGAAACCATCTATAGCCCTGCCCTAACCAATATTGCCAGTGGATTTTCTGTCAATGCAGCACAAGCCTCCCAAACCCTGTCACTCTATTTCTTTGCTTTTGCCATCGGTGTTGTCGTATGGGGGCGCATGTGTGATGTCATTGGCAGGCGTCCTACTATCATTGCAGGATTATTGCTCTACGGCGCAGCTTCCTTGCTGGCACTGCTAACCGAACACTTCTGGCTATTACTGGCTGCCAGAATGTTATCCGCCTTCGGTGCAGCTGTCGGTTCTGTCGGTACGCAAACTATCATGCGTGATACTTACCACGGCGAAGAACTATCGCGGGTTTTTTCCATCATGGGGATCGCCTTGGCCGCCAGCCCTGCGATTGGCATGATCAGCGGCTCTACATTAAATCATTTTGGGGGTTATAAAGCGGTATTTGCCGGGCTGGCCATTCTGGCTACTATCCTGATGGGCTGGTCTGTTATTCGCTTACCGGAAACTCGGCCAATAAATGTGCCAAAAATTGCCCTATTTAGCACCGCCGTCACCATGTTCAAAGATATTTCGATTTGGCGAAATGCGTTTCTCATCGCATTTTTCAATATTTGCCTGTTCAGCTATTACCAGTTAGCTCCCTTTCGCTTTCAGCAATTCGGACTATCACAGGAACAGTTCGGTTATACCGGCCTGCTATTCACTTTCGGCGTTGGGCTCGGTTCACTATTGAACAAGCATCTGTTAAAAAAACAGTGGCTATCGGAAAAATTAATCTCTCTTGCCGCAATGATTGTTTTATTGAGCGGGATCGGCGTTTACCTGCTCGAAAATAGCTGGCTATTTATCTTTCCCATGCTGGGCATTGTTACCGCCTACGGCCTTGCTATTCCCAATATTTTAGCATCGGCCCTGAACAACTATGCAGATCGGCTGGGTACAGCAGGCGCCTTACTGGGGCTATTTTATTATCTCTTGCTGGGCGGCGGGTTAGCGCTGGCTGGCTGGAGTCAGGCATTGGGCAGCATACTGATTTGCTGTGGTGTATCAACCGTGCTTTTAACAAAAAAATGGGGATAGGCAGGTTCTACGAAAACAAATTGAGAAAAAACAACGGGGCTACCGTTCTGATAGCCCCGCCTGACAAATTGATAAGTTGCGCACAAATCAAGCCGGATTAGGAATATCAACAAAAGTGACATCCAACCCATAATGGTTCGCCAACCATTCACCGAGTACTTTGATACCATAACGCTCTGTTGCGTGATGCCCTGCCGCATAAAAATGCAGCCCCATCTCACGGGCAACATGGATAGTCTTCTCTGATACTTCCCCCGTCACAAAGGCATCGACACCAAACTCAGCCGCCTGCTCAATAAAACTCTGGCCACCTCCCGTACACCATGCCAGTGTACGAATTTCTTCCGGTGCATTATCGCCACAATGCAGTATCTTACGTTCTAATCTTTTTTCAAGCCGTTCAGTCAGCTCTGCGGGAGTAATCGGTTGGTCAAACGCGCCATGAGGAAGCAGGGAATCAATCTGCCCGATGATTTTTACCCCCATCTGACGCGCCAACTGAACATTGTTACCCAATGTAGGATGAGCATCCAAAGGAAGATGATAACCATACAGGTTGATATCATTGCTGAGCAGTGTTTGTAGACGACGGCGCTTCATGCCACGGATAACAGGTGATTCGTTTTTCCAAAAATATCCATGATGAACGATGACCGCATCAGCTTCAAGACGAACCGCCTCATCCAACAGAGCCTGACATGCTGTCACACCTGTAATAACCCGCTGAACATGGGGACGGCCTTCCACCTGTAAACCATTGGGGGCATAATCCTGAAATTCACGGACATTCAGTTCCGTATTGAGCACATGTTCCAATTCAACATTGTTCATCACACTTCCCCCGTCATTGAGCGCTTTCGCCATAAAATACTTACCTGTCATTAATTGCTCCCAAGATTGTTGCTTATATGCACCACATCAAGAATCGTATCAATAGCAATAAATAGCGATAAAAGCAAAACACCTCGCCAGCATAAACAGGCAAGGTGTCAAAATACTCTATCAGGGGAAAAGACTAAGAATGGAAAGTGACAAACCAGAGCAATACAGTCATGTTACTTACGTAATGATGCCGTCTTAGCGATTTCGAATACCTGCGGCCATTTCCGAGCTCTCCAGCCATACGGGTTTATCGCTGGTTTTTATCCATACCTTACGCAGATAGCTGTAAAAACGGGCACGATCCCGACGAAATAGCATAACAGGAAGCGCAATGACGCCCAATGTTACAGCGCCAATACGCCGCAAGAGAACCTGATGCCAAGAATATGCACGATATGTAGACATTAAGACCCTCCTCATGGGCTATATCTGTAATACGTACAAAATTTTACCCGACAAAATGAAAACTTGCTACTTATTCAACCCCTTTTTTAGCGCCATATATCACTCTTTTTTTCTATTGATGTAATTTAATTACAAATTAATACCTAAACAGAAACAAAACCAACACATTGAAAACAAAAAACCAACTTATAGAGTTTGATAAACTTTCCTTGGATACCTTATCAATTAATCCCTCTTATATTTTTATACTTTTTTTACGCTTTCATAATCTCTTTTAACAACTTCTTTGCATGGCTCTTCTTATGCTGTAACCACCTAGTGAATAAGGATATAAGCAATGAATACATTCATAATTATCGGCGTATTTCTGGCAGTGTCATTACTGTTCTATCTGATTTACGCGTTATTGAATGCGGAGGATTTTTAAATGGTAGTATCCGCTTTTTTGCTGATTACCAGTTTCTTGGTCATTCTCTTTATATTGAGCAAACCCCTCGGCAGTCTGATCGCAAATCTGGTCGAAGGAGAATTACCCCGCTGGCTAACAAGTGCAGAAACCAGCCTGTGGCGTTGCTGTGGCTTGCAAAAGCCCGGCGGCCACGTCAAAGAGATGAACTGGTGGCAATATGCACTCGCTATCATCACATTCAACATCATGGGGTTGCTGCTACTCTTTATTCTGTTGATAAGCCAAGAACATCTGCCGCTCAATCCACAGCATTTTGCCGGTATGAAATGGGATCTGGCACTCAACACCGCAATCAGTTTTATTACCAACACCAACTGGCAAGCCTACAGCGGTGAAAATACCCTCAGTTACTTGAGTCAAATGGCGGGTTTGACTGTTCAGAATTTCCTGTCAGCCGCAACGGGGATTGCAGTAGCTTTCGCCTTAATGCGGGCATTTTCCCGTCAGGGCGTTAAGACACTAGGCAATGCCTGGATAGATATTACACGCATTACACTTTATCTATTGCTTCCGCTGTCGATCATCATTGCACTTATCTTCGCCAGTCAGGGCGTTATCCAAAATTTCTCCCCCTATGCGCTTGCCCACACCCTTGAAGGGCAACAACAACTGATTCCCATGGGGCCAGTTGCTTCTCAGGAAGCAATAAAATTACTGGGTACAAATGGCGGAGGGTTCTTTGGGGCAAACTCAGCCCACCCCTTTGAAAACCCGAATGCCCTCAGTAACTTTGTGCAAATCCTTACCATTTTCCTGATCCCCTGTGCACTGTGTTTCGCGTTCGGTCTCGTGGTCGGGGATAATCGACAGGGACATGCTTTGCTGTGGGCGATGACGATTGTCTTTATCATCGCCGTTACGATTGTGATCTATGCCGAAATCATGGGTAATCCCCACTTCATCCAGGCTGGTGCCAGCAGTAATCTGAACATGGAAGGGAAAGAGTCCCGCTTTGGTATCCTTGCCTCCTCTCTTTATAGCGTCGTCACAACTGCGGCTTCCTGTGGGGCTGTAAATGCAATGCACGATTCCTTCACGGCGCTGGGTGGCATGATACCACTCTGGTTGATGCAAATTGGTGAAGTCATCTTTGGCGGCGTAGGTTCCGGCTTGTACGGCATGTTGCTATTTGTCCTGCTGGCTGTGTTTATCGCCGGTTTGATGATTGGCCGCGCTCCAGAATACTTGGGCAAGAAAATCGATGTCCATGACATGAAAATGGTCGCGCTGGCAATTTTGGTTACACCCTCCCTTGTCCTATTAGGAACCGCTCTGGCAACTTCAATCGATGCAGGACGCGCTGCGATCATGAACCCCAGCGCCCACGGTTTCACTGAAGTGCTTTATGCTCTCTCATCCGCTGCCAATAACAACGGTAGTGCATTTGCTGGTCTGAATGCCAACAGTGTGTTTTATAACCTGCTGTTGGGGGCAATCATGTTTCTAGGACGCTTTGGTGTGATTTTGCCAGTTCTGGCCATCGCTGGCTCCATGATTAGCAAGAAACGCCAGCCTATCAGTAGTGGAACCCTGCCGACTCACGGCTCTCTCTTCACTGGATTACTGATTCTGGTGGTTTTGCTGATGGGTGCACTCACCTTTATTCCTGCGCTGGCGCTTGGCCCTGTCGCAGAACATTTACAACTTTGGCAAGCACCACGATAAGCGAGATTGCGAGATAACTCATGAAAGACAAACAACAAGCATTATTTGAACCCGCTTTAATACGCCATGCACTTATCGACGCAGTGAAAAAATGCCATCCCGCTACCCAATGGCGTAATCCCGTCATGTTTGTCGTCTATCTGGGAAGCTGCCTGACCACTGGGTTGTGGCTGGGGATGTTAACGGAACAGCTCACCGGTAATGCCCTCTTTACCGGCTCCATTGCCTTATGGTTATGGTTCACTGTACTGTTCGCTAATTTTGCCGAAGCACTGGCAGAAGGCCGTAGCCAAGCTCAGGCGTCCAGTCTGAAAGGCGTAAAAAAAACCACGTGGGCGACCAGACTAGCTTCCGCTAGCCATGATGCAGCAAAGGAAAAAGTCACTTCAGACCATCTACGCAAGGGCGATATTGTGCTGGTGGAAGTGGGCGAAATTATCCCCTGTGATGGTGAAGTTCTTGAAGGGGGTGCTTCCGTTGATGAAAGCGCCATTACAGGAGAATCGGCTCCCGTGATCCGCGAATCAGGCGGTGATTTTGCTTCAGTCACTGGCGGGACACGGGTTTTATCGGATTGGCTGATTATCGAATGTTCTGCCAATCCGGGCGAAACCTTTTTGGACAGAATGATTTCGATGGTTGAAGGTGCCAAACGGCGCAAAACTCCCAACGAAATTGCTCTCACTATTTTGCTCACTGCGCTGACTATTATTTTCCTGCTGGCCTGTATCAGCCTACTGCCCTTTTCCTTGTTCAGCGTTCAAACCAATCAATCAGGCGATCCCATCAGCATCACCGTGCTGGTTGCCCTGTTAGTCTGCCTGATCCCCACCACCATCGGCGGATTACTTTCAGCCATTGGCGTTGCAGGTATGAGCCGCATGTTGGGCGCCAATGTCATTGCCACCAGTGGACGCGCGATTGAGGCTGCTGGCGATGTAGACGTTTTGTTATTGGATAAGACGGGCACCATTACTCTCGGTAATCGTCAGGCATCCCAGTTTTTACCTGCACCGGGCGTCACCGAAAAACAACTGGCCGATGCGGCGCAACTTTCCTCACTCGCGGATAAAACACCGGAAGGACGCAGCATCATGATTTTGGCAAAACAGCGTTTCAATATGCGCGAGCGCGATCTGCGCGCACTCAACGCGACATTCATTCCTTTCTCAGCCATGACACGCATGAGCGGCGTCAATATAGGCACCCGCATGATCCGCAAAGGCGCAGTAGATGCCATCCGCCGTTATGTTGAGGCCAATCACAATCAATTTCCCGATGCCATTGATCTATTGGTGCAGCAGGTCGCCAGTAAAGGTGCAACGCCATTAGTCGTTGCGGAGAATCAGCGTGTTTTGGGTGTGGTCGCTCTGAAAGATATTGTGAAAGGCGGCATCAAAGAGCGTTTCAGTGAGATGCGCAGAATGGGGATCAAAACGGTGATGATCACAGGTGACAATCACCTAACTGCCGCTGCAATTGCAGCAGAAGCCGGCGTTGATGATTTTCTGGCAGAAGCTACGCCCGAAGCGAAACTCGCCCTGATCCGACAATACCAGTCTGAAGGGTGTCTGGTTGCCATGACCGGTGACGGGACAAACGACGCCCCCGCGCTGGCTCAGGCGGATGTTGCCGTTGCCATGAATTCAGGTACACAAGCCGCAAAAGAGGCTGGAAATATGGTGGATTTAGACTCCAATCCCACCAAATTGATTGAAGTGGTGCATATCGGCAAACAGATGCTGATGACCCGTGGCTCCTTGACCACATTTAGCATCGCCAATGACATTGCTAAATATTTTGCCATCATTCCCGCTGCATTTGCGGTCACTTATCCCCAGCTTAATGCCTTGAATATCATGCATCTTCATTCGCCGGAATCGGCGGTGCTGTCTGCCGTTATTTTCAACGCGATAATCATTATCGTTCTGCTTCCTTTGGCGCTAAAAGGCGTCAGTTACCGCGCGATGAACGCACTGTCACTCCTGCGCCGAAATCTTTGGCTGTACGGCCTTGGCGGGCTGCTCGTCCCTTTTGTTGGCATCAAACTCATCGACATATTGCTCACTGTTCTGGCTTTCAAATAAGGTGATGAACATGATCTGGTTACGCACCTCCATCGTCCTACTGACATTCCTGACTCTAATCACTGGCATCGCTTATCCGTTGCTAATAACAGGCATAGCAAACGCCTTGTTTCCCCATCAGACCAAAGGCGCCTTGATTGAACATAATGGCAAACTAGTTGGTTCGGAATTAATGGGTCAGTCATTTACCCAAGCCATCTATTTTCATGGACGTCCGTCCATGACGTCGGAACGGCCTTACAATGCCCTGTCATCTGGGGGAAGTAATCTCTCAACAACCAATCCCGCTTTGACTCACCAAATACACCAGCGGGTTACTCAGGTACGTTTATTCAATCATTCAGAAAACAGCGCCATTCCTGTCGATCTCATCACCGCATCCGGCAGTGGTTTAGATCCCCATATTTCCCCCAATGCGGCTGAGTTTCAGGCACAACGTGTCGCCACTGCCCGCCACTTATCCATAAATGTGATCAACAAATTGATTCAAGCGTATATTGAATATCCTCCACTGGAATATATGGGTGAACCCGTGGTAAATGTACTGGAGCTTAATCTGGCGCTGGATAACCTGAAACCACAAGGCAGATAATATATGGATCAGATTGAACCCTTGCGCCCCGATCCGGATGATTTGCTGACACTGGCAAACGAAAAACCCCGTGGCAAACTAAAAATATTTTTCGGGGCCTGTGCGGGAGTGGGTAAAACCTATGCCATGTTACAGGAAGCGCAGCGGCTGCTGTCTCAAGGGCTGGATGTTATTGCTGGTGTTGTCGAAACCCATGAACGGCAAGAAACCGCAGCACTGCTGACAGGCTTACCCCAATTGCCACCAAAGCATATTCGTTATCATGAACGCAGAATTACCGCATTTGACATTGATGCAGCCATTGCCCGTCATCCTGCCATTATCCTGATGGACGAACTGGCCTTCAGCAATCCTCACAACAGCCGCCATCCCAAACGTTGGCAAGATGTGGAAGAGTTGCTGGAAGCGGGCATCGATGTCCTGACCACTATCAACGTGCAACATCTGGAAAGCCTGAACGATGTGGTCGGCGCCATTACCGGTATTCGTGTTCGCGAAACCATTCCCGATCACATATTTGATCATGCCGATGACGTCGTGCTGGTTGATATTCCACCGGATGATCTGCGCCAGCGGCTTAACGACGGCAAAGTCTATATTTCCGGTCAGGCCGAGCGGGCTATTGAGCATTTCTTCCGCAAAGGAAACTTGATCGCGCTGCGTGAGTTAGCATTGCGCCGCACGGCAGACCGTGTAGATGATCAGATGCGGGCTTTCCGTGATACACGGGGAAAAGAGCCTGTCTGGCACACACGGGATAACCTGCTGCTGTGCATTGGCTGTAATGCAGGCAATGAAAAGCTGATCCGAACTGCGGCTCGTCTGGCGGCAAAACTGGGTTGTGAATGGCATGCCGTTTACGTTGAAACCCCCAAATTACACCGGCTGCCAGAAATCAAGCGGCATACCATCTTGAAAGCATTGAAGCTGGCACAGGAGCTGGGGGCTGAAACTGCTACGCTTTCCGATCCTCATGAAGAAAGAGCCATTCTGCGCTATGCAAGAGAACACAATCTCGGCAAAATCCTTGTTGGCCGCTATTATGGTTCACATTCGACTTCATTTAGTGATAAATGGTTTGGTTTTAAATGGCACCCTGATTTCGTTGAACGTTTAGGAAAACTGGGGCCTGATCTCGATCTCATCATTGTTGCGCTGGAAGACAAAAAACGCTGGGATAAAGAACAACGCGATAACCGGGCATTCCATGAAAAATGGCGCGGCCAGATTCACGGCTTCCTCATGGCGATTATACTCTGCACCTTAATCACCCTGTTCTCCCATACCTTTTTACTCACCCTTGATAAAGCCAATCTGGTAACACTCTACCTGCTCGGCGTCGTTATTATTGCCCTGTTTTATGGCCGCTGGCCTTCTGTCTTTGCCGCCTTTATCAATGTCATCAGTTTCGACATCTTTTTTGTCCAGCCGCAATGGTCACTGGCCGTCACAGACATGCAATATCTGCTTACCTTTACCGTGATGTTAATCGTGGGGGTGGTGGTAGGAAACTTGACTGCGGGCATACGCTATCAAGCCAGAGTAGCCCGCTACCGTGAACAGCGAACGCGGCACTTATATGAAATCACGCGTGAACTCAGCCGTGCCTTGAATGAAGAAGACGTTGCCCGCATCAGCTATCACTTTTTGTCCAACAGCTTTCAGGCAAAAACGGGCTTGCTGCTGCCGGATAGCGACGCACGTTTATATCAGGTGAAATCCAATAACGGCGGACAAATGCAGATCGATGAGGCGATAGCCAAATGGAGTTTTGACAAGAAACAACCTGCGGGGGCAGGAACCGACACACTACCCGGCGTACCCTATCAGCTATTTCCTATCGCCACGGCTTCACAGGTATTTGCTGTCCTTGCTATCGAATCGCCTAACTTGCGCCAATTATTAGTCCCGGAACAACAGCGGTTATTACAAACGTTCACCGGGCTTATCGCCAACGCACTGGAACGTTTGCACCTTTCCCGTCGTGCGGAATCCGCCAAGCTAGAGACCGAACGGGAGCAATTGCGAAATTCACTACTGGCCGCACTTTCCCACGATTTACGCACCCCGTTGACTGTTCTGTTTGGGCAGACAGAGATACTGATGCTGGATTTATCCACTGAAAATTCGCCTCATACCCAACAGGTTAACCAAATTCGTCAACAGATCCTCAGCACCTCACGTTTGGTCAATAACCTGCTGGACATGGCACGTATTCAATCCGGCGGTATTCAACTTAATCTTGAGTGGCAGTCACTGGAGGAAATTGTCGGTAGTACCCTGCGCTCATTAGAATATACCCTCAGCCGCTACACGGTAGAACTTTCCCTGCCAGCCAATTTATTATTGCATTGTGACGCATGCTTACTGGAACGAGTCTTCATTAATTTGCTGGAAAACGCCATTAAATATACCCATGAACAGACACCACTAGGCATACGGGCAACGACTGAACACAAACAGGTACATATTGAAATTTGGGATGCAGGCTCCGGTATTCCACAAGGACAAGAACAATTTATTTTCGACAAATTCTCACGCGCCCGTAAAGAATCCGCCATTCCCGGTGTTGGATTAGGGCTGGCGATTTGCCGTGCCATCATTGAAATTCACGGTGGCCATATATGGGCAGTTAATAATAAAAAAGGTGGAGCCAGTTTCCACTTTGTTCTACCGTTAGAAGAAGCGCCCAAAATTGAAGAAGTCATTGAGGAAATGTGAGCATAGCCAAAAACAGTACAATCTTGATCGTTGAAGATGAAAAAGAGATCAGGCGTTTCGTCAGATTGGCTCTGGAAGGCGAAAACTGGCGCGTATTTGAATGTGACACACTGAAACGAGGTTTAATTGAAGCCGCCACCCGCAAACCCGATTTGCTGATCCTTGACTTGGGATTACCCGATGGTAACGGCATTGATCTGATCCATGATATCCGCCAATGGAGTAGCATTCCGATCATTGTGCTTTCCGCACGCGATAATGAGCAGGATAAAGTTATGGCGCTGGATGGCGGTGCTGACGACTATCTGAGCAAACCTTTTGGTATCAACGAACTGCTTGCCAGAGTCAGAGTCGCCCTGCGCCGCGCCACCAAAGCCAATCAGCCTGATCCCGTGATTCATTTTGCCGATATCAGTGTTGACTTGATCAACCGTCGGGTCTTAAAAGGTCAGGAAGAGCTCCATCTCACACCTACAGAATATCGTCTGCTGACCGAATTGTTGATCAACAGCGGCAAAGTGCTGACCCAACGCTATTTGCTCAATCACGTCTGGGGGCCACATTATGTCGAGCATAACCATTACCTGCGGATATACATGGGGCATCTACGGCAAAAACTGGAAGAAGACCCTGCCCGTCCCAAGCATTTACTGACAGAGACTGGAGTAGGTTATCGATTTATGCCCTGATGCCCCGATAAAGCTTCCTGTTACTTTCTACGAACAGGTAAACCCGTACCTCGGATACCCTTCTGTGGTAAAACCAGCACCGCGGCTGACCAAGCTGGCATTGTCACCATGCCATCTTCGGTTATTTTGATCCCGGCAGCTAAAGATGCATTCCCTAACCCGCTTTGAATATCATTTAATTTCAAACCATGAGTATTGAGATCTCTCACCGTGACGGGTTTTGACGCAGCATTAATCACCACCACTAAACCATCAAACCGCAAATCACGATCATCATCGGTAGTGTTACCGTCATCAATGGTCATGACCAGTAATCCGAGTTGCTGATGTGGCCCCACATTACGAAAATCGATACGTTGCTTGACTGATTCACCCTTGCCAAGGGTCATCAAAGGTGAAAATTGACGCAGACGTAACAGTTCCTGATAGAAAGCCATCATCTGTAATAACTCACTTTGGCCTGGTTTTTTCACCTGATTTTTCACTCTATGAATCAGTGCATAATTTCCACCGTCATCCCGTTTCCCCGGCATACCAACATCATAGTTGTTATCTTTGTAGGTATAACTGACACGGTTAAACCAATCGCCTGCATTATAAGAATCACGAGTAAACGATTTTGAGCGCAGTAATTCCGACCCTTGCTGATCGAAAGCCAGCCCTTGTCCGAGGAGTACTGTGGAAAGCGAAATTGCCTGCATACGAAGCCTTGTCGCCAGACTCGCCTGATAGGCAGCTTTGTAACTGATGATGTCCCATAATGTCTGGTTATCGTGCTTGGAGACATAATTAATCACTTCGATGGGATCCGCGGCATAACCCGCAGCGGCACCTTTGTAGTTAATTTCCCGGCCCGCTTTCACTTTTCCATCTTTATCGATCATGACAAAGTCAGCCAGATTACCCGCCATCCCAAGACGAACCAGATCTGCCAGATGACGTGCCTCATTCGCATCTAATCGGGCAATTTCGTTAGGCAATGTTCCCGCACCGTTGCCCACTCCCTGATTAATACGAATACCATCGGCAGAATCAAACGGCCCGCCACCGCGTACCGCATCCCGCAATCGATCCGAAAAAGTACCGATACCGGAGCCTTTAAGATTAATCTGTGAAGCCGTCTCAAATCGATCGTCCTGCCCAGAATTCCAACCCTCACCGAAAAAATAGACCGAGGGATTAATTGTGCGGACTTTTGCCAGCGCCGAGACAATCTGAGCCTTAGGATGGTAGCCCATTAAATCAAAGCGGAACGCATCTATCTTATAGTGCTTAACCCAAGTCACTAATGAGTCTTCGATAAGCTTGGCGAACATCCGGTGTTCTGGTGCGGTATCAGAGCAACAGGTATTATTTTCAACATTGCCCGTAATTTCATCCAAACGGTGGTAATACCAAGGCACGACTTTATCCAGCACCGAAGTTCGATGTGCAGGGCCAGCAGCATTAGTATGGTTATACGCGACATCCATGATCACATTCATTCCCAGTTGCTGCTTGATGGCCTGAACCATGGCACGAAACTCTTTAATACGCACTGAGCCTTCTGCATGAGTGGCATAAGAGCCTTCTGGTACTGAGTAATGGAACGGATCGTAACCCCAGTTATAGGAGTCGGTTTCTGCAATCATTTCGTTTAACTCTTGTACTTGCGGATTGCTGGCACTGTCACCGCGTTGTAACGCCTGCAATACTTCCCTCACGGTCAGGGAACGGTTGCAATAATCAGCGAAGCGGCTATTTTTCACCGTTGTGTTGACTTGACATAACCGATTGAAGGGCTGATTAAGATCAGCCACGTTATGACTAAATTCATTAATAGAAGCGATATCAAACACGGGCAACAGTTCTATATGAGTCATTCCGGCCTGACTCAATGCCTTTAGGTGTTTGAACATATCGCTGCTGTTAGCCGTGAGAGCCAGATACTTACCACGCCAAGCTTGTGGTACTGTGCTGTCCGCAACGGAGAGATCCCGGATATGCGCTTCATAGAGGGTCATACGCGCAATATCCGCCGGTGTCTTCTGCGGATGCGGCATGCTCAGATCATCCCAGTTTTGTGGCTTCAGTGCTTCGTCATCCAGATTGATGACCTGGCTATATTCCGAATTCGTAGACAGACTATGAGAATAGGGATCGGTAACCTCATAGCGTTCCACCTTGCGGGAATACGGAAGATACACGGTTAAAGCATAGCGGTAGTAAGCCCCGATCAAATTCGTATCACCCTGCCATGACCAAGAGCCACTCGCTACATCACGATTCATTGTATGATTGGCGATGGCCTGTTTATCTTCATTATAAATAACCAGACCAACATCCTGAGCCGTCGGCGCCCACAGGCGAAAAGTCACATTCGTGTCGTTTATCAGTGCGCCATATTCCAGTGTTTCAGCGGTGCTGGCAAAGCGGTCGTCCAGCACACCAGCAATTTGTACTTGAGTTGCCGATAATAACAAGCCTTCTTCATTGGTCGCCAATGCCACCAGATCACCGGTAATCAGCTGATCAACATCCGTATTCTCCGGCAGATGGAATGCGGGTAGCTCCGCCAGATGAGGGAATCTTTCGGCTGTCTTTTTGCTCAGCGTTGTCGGTGTTAGCACCAGATAACTATCGGTGAAATTTCCTTCGTCATTCGCCTCTACCTTGTTATGTCGGTTGTAATATAAACGGACATGAGGCTTATCTGCTCCCTCTGGCCATAATAGTGTCCGTTTATCGACCCAATGTGCTGAAGCCTGAAGATCGTCAGCAGTGGTGACTTTAGCAGATATGTTACTCGGGATATAAGCCATCGGTTCCTCGGCAATTTTGGGTAAATTATTGTTGTTATCACAGCTTGTCAGTAGTAGAGAAAATAGACTGCCTAACAGGATCAGGTAAGCCCTTTTCCAAAACTGAGATTCCATAGCCAGACCTTTTAATAGCAAGAGAGCATCGACTATTTTAGGGTTAAAAAAATGAGATTAGATATTAAATGCTGTCTCAAACGATTAGGCATCCTCCTTGGGTTATAAAGGGAGGGAGGAGAAAATAGGCGGAGTTATTTCTGTCACAATATCGTGATAATCAATGCAATGACTATTTTATTATGAAATCAAAAAGAACAGGTAAAAATGGGCATCGTATTTTCTTGAATCTATATTAATAATGGGAATATCATGCATTCCCTTGCTGTTACCAATGGGATTGATTGAATATGAGCACATGGTTGATTTATGCTCTGCTATCCGCACTGACGGCAGCGCTGGTCGCTATTTTTGGCAAAATCGGACTGCAAAATCTGGATGCCAATACGGCAACAGCAATCCGAGCCGTTATTATGGCTCTGTTTCTGGTGGGCGTTGTTGTCGTTCAAGGGAAATTGAATCTTATCGGCGAAATCCTTGCCAATCGCAAAGCGCTGCTGTTTATCTTGTTAAGTGGTATTGCAGGCGCGCTTTCCTGGCTATTTTATTTTCTGGCGATCAAACAGGGTCATGTTTCCCAAGTCGCCCCCATCGATAAACTGAGTGTCGTATTTGCCGTGATTCTAGCCGTGATCCTATTTGGTGAGAAAATTTCATTAATAAGTGCTGCGGGTGTGGCATTGATTACTGCGGGGGCTTTAATGGTCGCTTTGGGATAACCCCACTCGCCGAAAGCAAAAAGCCGCAGCAACAGTCTATTGCTACGGCTTTTATAATCTCTTCAAATAATCAATCAACCGGCGGCAAACACCTGATTGACAATTTCCAGCGCTTCCTGCTCAATCTTCTCGCGATGTTCTGCGCCGAGGAAACTTTCACAGTAGATTTTGTAGGCTTCTTCCGTACCTGAAGGGCGAGCCGCAAACCAGCCGTTGTCGCTCATCACCTTTAAGCCACCAATGGAAGCACCATTACCGGAAGCGGTAGTCAGGCGTGCAGTGATAGGATCGCCGGCCAGTGTGTTCGCCTTGACCATTTCCGGTGACAGTTTGGACAGCAGGGCCTTCTGCTGATGGCTCGCCGGAGCCTGAATACGGCTATAACTTGGCGTACCGAAACGTGCGGCCAATTTGTCATAGCGCTGCTGCGGATTCTCTCCGGTAGTCGCCGTCATTTCCGCCGCTAACAGGCAGAGGATAATACCGTCTTTATCCGTTGACCACGGCGTACCGTCAAAACGCAGGAAGGAAGCGCCAGCACTCTCTTCACCACCAAAGCCCAGCTCGCCTCGATATAACCCATCGACAAACCATTTAAAGCCGACAGGCACTTCCAACAGTTCGCGTCCCAGATCCGCGACTACGCGATCGATCATGGCACTGGAAACTAAAGTTTTGCCCACAGCAACTTTTGCAGACCATTGTGGACGGTGACGGAATAAATAATCCACAGCCGTTGCCAGATAATGGTTGGGATTCATCAAACCGGCTGGAGTGATAATCCCGTGGCGGTCGTAATCAGGGTCATTAGCGAAGGCTAAATCAAACTTACCGCGCAGCTCCAGCAGACCCGCCATCGCCCAGCGTGATGAACAGTCCATGCGGATCACACCGTCATGATCCAGCGTCATAAAACGGAATGTCTGATCGACCTTATCATTGACCAGCGTTAAATCGAGATTGTAGTACTCACCGATCCGCTGCCAATAAGCAATACCCGAACCGCCCAACGGATCAATACCGATTTTCAACCCTGCCTGCTGTATGGCCGCCATATCCACAACATCCCCCAGGGATGTCACATAAGGATCAACCAAATCCTGTGAATGCAGATATTCACTCTTCAGTACCCGCTCATAAGGCAGACGCTTAACGCCGTTCAGGTCATTCGCCAGCAATTGGTTGGCACGTTTTTCAATGATGGAAGTTAAATCAGTATCGGCAGGGCCGCCATTAGGAGGGTTATATTTAATACCGCCATCTTCTGGCGGGTTATGGGATGGTGTAATCACAATCCCATCCGCCCGGTTTTTCCCCTGACGGTTGTAGCACAAAATAGCATGGGAAATAGCGGGAGTCGGCGTAAAACCATTATTTTCCTGCACAATCACTTCCACACCATTCGCGGTCAGGACTTCCAGCACAGAAATAAAAGCGGCTTCGGAAAGTGCGTGGGTATCTTTGCCTACATAGCATGGGCCAGTAATCCCCTGCTGTGCACGGACTTCCACTATCGCCTGAGAAATTGCCAGAATATGCGCTTCATTAAAACTGTTGCGGCCAGAACTGCCACGATGACCGGAAGTGCCAAATTTGACCTGATGAGCCGGATTTTCGGGATGGGGCTGTAGGGTGTAATACTGGGATGTGAGCTGTGCAATATTGATTAAATCATGCTGCTGGGCAGGCTGCCCTGCTCTTGGATGAATTGCCACTTTATTTCTCCTGAAAGGCTACACTGGCTTATTCACCAGTGCAGTTTAATCAATTCAGCGGTTTAAATCAGTTAACTGATCGAGTTCAGTTAAATAGTGCCACACACTTTTTCAATCACATTTGCCGGAAATTTCATATCCTGCATAACGTGTTCAACCATGCTGCGTTTACGGTCGGTATTGGTATTAGTGATAACCCAGAAAGGTGTGCCAGGGATATGACGTGGCTTGGTGTGATTGCCACTGGCCAGTAGAGTTTGCTCATCTCCCGCAAAATAGGTACGGGTACGGCCATGCATGGCTTCTGTTGTTTTCGCAAAGCTTTCGCTGTTCAAGCTATACAGAGTGGACAGAATCGACATGAAACGCTCAACGGATTTTTTCTTTTCAGCATACTCGTCAGAAAGCAATAATTCACGAACAACGCGAACAACATCACGGGAGCGTGCAGCCGGCACTTTGCTGGCAGAGACAGATTCTCTGGCAGGCGGTGTAGTTTGTACTGGCTGCCCGGCGTCCACTTTCAATATGCGCCGCAAAATATCAGATGCACTTTCACCGATATGCAGGGTTTGGCTTGCAATAAAGCGGTAAAGGTCTTCATCAACTTCTATCGTTTTCATTTCTATCCAGTACTGTTCTTAATGAAAAAATTATTCTGAGATTATAAGATATAATACAGCAAAACAAAACAATTAAACTTTCAATAACTTAAAGTGATTCTTTCTGAAATTAAGAAACAAAAAAAACTTGTCTTTTCCTCTAAAATAAATCAACCAGTTACAGTCATTTTATGCCATTTAGTTTGTCACTGCCGACAGGTCATGGTATTAAACATCACGATATTAAACGTTGTATCAATGACATTAAATTCAGGCAGACTATGAACTCAAATAATCAATTAAATTATCATTTTCACACGCCGGAAAACCCACAGTCATCAACCCCCATTGTCTTGATTCATGGGCTTTTTGGCGATTTGAGCAATTTGGGGATATTGGGGCGTGATTTGCAGCAACATTATCCGGTCATTCAGATTGATGTGCGTAACCACGGTATTTCTCCACGGATGGAAAACATGGATTACCGCGATATGGCACAAGATGTTTTATCTCTCCTTGATGAGTTGAATGTGGCAAAAGCTATTATTATCGGGCATTCAATGGGAGGTAAAATCGCCATGACCATCACGGCGGTTGCGCCGGAGCGTATTGAACAAATCGTGGTTATCGATATAGCGCCAGTGACTTACCTGACTCGCCATCACGACAGCATTTTTGCTGCACTGAACCAAGTCACGGAAGCAGGTGCTCAGACTCGGCAGGCGGCGACGGAAGTTATGCGGAAGGATATTCATGAGGATGGCGTGATTCAATTTCTGCTGAAATCATTCCGTCAAGGAGAATGGAAATTCAACCTACCGGTTTTGCAAAAAGAATATGAAAAAATTATCGGCTGGGAAGCGATTCCTGCATGGCCCAAACCAGCGCTGTTTATTCGTGGCGGAAATTCAGATTACATTACCGAAGCCTACCGCGAAGATATCATGCGCCAATTTCCTCAGGCGACAGCATGGGTTATAGCGGGTTGCGGTCACTGGGTACATGCGGAAAAACCTGAAGCAGTACTCAGAGCAATTCATCGTTTTTTAGCAAAAAAATAATTACCGTACCAGTCCACACGCTATGTGGACTGATAATAAAATTAAATTCCCTTTTGATGTCAGGGAATAACAAAATCTGTCTTTTTTATATACTGTGCATAAGATGCTTCACTTCCAGCAAAAGCATTTAGAACGAAAGATGATAATAACAAAATAAATAATGCAATAAAAAATCTAATAACTCTATTTAGATAGAATTCCATAGATAAATACTCCTGTCGCATTATATAAAAACAATCATAAAAAATCAGACAATTATCTATTTTCATATAGTAGATAGAACATCAAAGTATATATAATAAAAATTATTACAAAATTATTTAGTTTAATTAAAAAACAGTAACAGATAAAACAATCACTTTATATTTTTATAGAAAATAGATTATTTAACTTCATCTCCACACAAATTAAACGATAATTTAACAATGGCGTATAATGAAAAATAGTTATTACATAATAAAATTATTAAATGATAATTATTTATATAACACAATAATAAAAATAAATATAATCAACCAATTCAAATATTAATAAAATTAAATATTTTCATATGATAATTATTATGTTATTCATGTCATAATATTGTTTTTTATTATTGCATGAATCACAAAAACCAATTAAATTCATTACCAATTAGTAATGATATATTTAAAAATATAAACCTAACCTTAATATGATAATACCGATAAATATATTATATCGAATAAATCACTACAGGAGGAATCATGAATATAACAAATAATACACAAAGTAATATCATAGTTTCTGTTAATAAATGGGGCGATGATGGACAAACGGGTCGGTTTACGGTATCACCTGGCATCAGTGAATCATGGGATCGCACTGATGAGCGCGGGTTTGTCATGACAATACTGAAAGAGGGTGTACAAGATTCCTTTTATATTTTTGCTGATAGTTACATCAAGATTTTCGACAGTTATGTCACTGATAATGGCAGAAGAATCAAACCCGCAACTGACCGATATTATTAGTCTTACCGTGTACTAATTTTATCAAAATGGCTTGCTAAATAGTTAATTAGGACAATGTCCGATTCCTTAATCTTGAGTGAACATTGTCCATTTAACCTAAGTATTCCCCCAATAAAAAATTGTTTCAACAGATGAAACTAGTGAAATTTCTCTGGCTATAACAATTTATTTATGATTTCTCCAAAAAATCGAAAATACGCGATAAAATAGATTTACCTCAGTAAAATAAGCCAGAGAAATTACTCTATCTCTGATAGCTATCAGGAATGGAGCAAATAAGACTAGCATTACAGGGACAAGTACTTTGACTATCCAAAGTCCCTGCCAGTTTCGTTCCCTTATCTAAAAAAGAACTGACTCCTCCCACAATGACATAATTTCCTGAGTATCTCCCACAGGTAACAGTGGAACCTTCAATTGCAGCCTGTCGCCCATAAAATTTAATGTTGCTCGTTCCCGTAAGAATCTCACCACCACAAGTTGTTTTATCGCTGACGGTTAAAAAATATCCCTTTGACATTTGATTTCCTCTCTTTTCAGATTCGACATGAACTCATAAATTATTCATTTTCAGCGTAATAATATTTCACTTACTATGAAAAACCAAGTAAAAAATATATATTAAATAAGCTCATTTTTATCATTAATTCCATTTTTAGTATATTAAATTCACCTATTATAATATTGAAATCACACACCTAATTTATTGATATTACTAACATTAACGTTAAATCCACTAAATTTCCATGTGGATTTAATGTTTATTTTAAAAGATAATTAATTTTATATAAAAAAGTAATTTATTTCCTAATTAAATCAAAATATTATATCATCTCATAATCATCAATATTAGTAGCTTCATAGTTTTCTTCACCAAACATAAATTCCATACATAAATATAAAAACCGCTAACAGTGATTAGATCTGGCAATCTAATAACTGGAGAAAATCTGGTATTTTTCTACTTCGGTCAGTTGTGTATAGGTCATAGTGCATTTTCCTGTGGCGGGAAAGGTGCTTACTAAAGCAACTGACTCCCTTTCTGAAAAACTACACTTATTAGTCTACCCCGCCATATTAGTCATATTTGTAGGTTATATCAGTATTACTGCATCACAAAAAAATGGCCCACTTTCGTGAGCCATTATATTTAATGAAGATTACTGCTTAAAAACCCTTTCCGGCCATTAGGCCAGTTTGGATTTTCCGCTTGTGGTGTCCGCCCAAGCGGTCAGAATAGTCGATTTCGTCTGGCTATCAAGTGTATCAATAAAGCCGGTGTCGCCCATATTTGGCGCAAACCCGCTCATCGCCTGAACCAACGAATCCACTGAATTGGCAGAGAGTGCCGTATATTCACGTTCACCCTGTGCATCTTTGTCTCCCATTTGGGTGACAATATCCGCACGGTTGCCATTGAAGTAATCGTTGAAGGTCACAGAACCCATCGCCTCAAACTTCCCTTGTGCCGAGGTGTCTGTCACATCACGGCCAGTCAGCAGAACCAGATCGTAACCGCTGCGCTGGAACCACAGCTTTTGCCAGTTGGGGTTGTTGAAAATGATCTTGTCGCCGCGTTTGATATCTTCAACCACGTTGTCAATCACCGCCCCGCTGACCAAAAAGCTATTGACGCCCGTGCCACCCTTGAAGTGGTTTTGGTATCCGCCCAGTACCAGCAGGTCATCGCCATCGCCGCCGTTCAATTGGCTGAACTTGGAAACCACATCGGCAATCAGATGATCGTCGCCCGTACCGCCATTGATCGCCGCGTGATAACCCATCAGTTTGATCGCGTTATTGCCGGCGTTGCCATCAATGTTGTTATAGTTGCCGAATACGGTGGCAAAGTCGTCACCTTCTCCCAAACCCACCTGGTTGTTGTTACCAATGGCAACAACATAATCCTGCCCTTCTCCTGAATGGATATTATTGAAGTTACCGGAAGCCACGATATAGTCGCGCCCTTTGCCGCCATCAATCACACCGCCTTCACCGAAGACAAAGACCTGATCATCACCGTCGCCCATGTAGGCGTAGTTAATACGTCCGGCCAGTACGGCAACATCATTGCCCGCACCACCAAACATCATGTTCTCACGCCCCATCAGGACACCCATATCATTACCTTCACCACCGGTGAAGATATTGGAGGTTCCTACGGAGTAATAGACGTCATCACCACGACCGCCCCAGAAGTTGTTGTTATCTCCCAGATAAGCGCCAAGGTCTTTGCCGTCTCCGCCCCAGTTAAAGTTGTAGTTACCGAGAGAGACATGCATATCACCGTCACCTTGCAGATGGCCGCTGTTACGCAGGAAGTCAAACGTTTTGTCCTGCATGTTCAACAAATCGGCGGTCAGATTCTCTTTCAGATCAGCGACCAGTGATGCCATCTCAACCTGCTTATCCTGCTTGAACAAGGTGGTGAACAGGTTTGGCAAGTTAAAGCCAAAGGCACGATCTGACGGTAATTCTTCAGCTTCCTGAACAGGTTTACCCTTTTCACTGATTGATACATGTCCCTCTTTGTTTTCATCAGGCGCTTTTGCTTTCAGGCCGTGGCTTTCCGCAAAAGATTTAACGCCATCTGCGCCCATATTCAGCCCGGCTTCCAAGCTGTCGAGCAGTTTTGCCGGATCAGTAAATGCCTGTAGTTGATCGCCGCTGAATTCACCGATCACTTCCAGCATTTCACGCAGAATCGCAACGCCATCAACCGATTGATTGGAACGGGAAACAATATAGCCATCCGCGGTGTAATCAACACCAAAGATATCTGCCAGTGTCGTATCTGCACTGACACCCGCCAGATTGCCGAGCAGCTTGTTTTTAAGCTGACGTGGTAAGTCCGTCGGGCTGAAAGTAAACGTGGTTTTAGCCATACCCGTGGAAGTGTATTCCTGTGTCATCAGGCCAAACAGTGAACCCAAGTTGGTATCCAAAATCGATTGGATATTGTCACCAAACATAAAGTTCCAGTTACCCGTCGTTACCTGAATATCGGCACCCTGTCCACCAACGGCGAAGTTAAAGGCCAGTTTTTCATTCATCTGACGGAATTTATCCGCCCGACTGAGTTCGCTCATTTCACGCTTATTATCTTTATTACCCAACCACTCGTTATACTTCTTGTTCAGTGCGCTTTCGGTATCACTTTTCAGGCCACGACTGCTTCGTTCATTCTCCGCATCAAGATTGGTCAGAGTGTTGTAATTGACATTGCTGGTCAGATCGAGACCTGACAGGTCGCTGACGTATTTTTTCGCGCTCTCCAGTGTCCACTGCTGATCTTGGGCGGTCAGCCAATCTGGTGAATCAAAGGAGCCGGCAATGCCCTGCAAGACACCAGAAATACGGGAAGCCCCATCAAATGGATTGATCAACGGAGGGGTTGGAATGGATTTATCCATCATCACGATCAGATCGTTGCTGCGCCCCTGATTGAAGCTGACGTTCCGGTTACCCATAAAGAATTGTGCACCTTCCAGTGCCTGATAACCGGCAATATTGACGCTGTGTTTACTGTCACCATTGCCCATATGAACCATGACGTTGTTATCACCAAAGGCCAGTGACTTGAAGCCACCTGTACCGACTTTGATACCGACGTTGGTCGTTCCCCAGTTGATAGCGGTAAATTCGCCATCACCCGCTTGTACCTGAATATTGCCGGAATAGCTCAGTTTGTTGTTGGATGACTTCGCCGGTGGCGTGGCCGATGAATCATCATTCACCTTCTTGTGCTGTTCCGGGGCGTGGAATTTTTCTGTATTTTCTGCAATCGCGCCTTTCGCTTTCACATCAGTATCCATGTGACCGATACGGGACAAGTTAATGTCGCTTTCAGAGATACCCCGGCGGATCCGTTCAGCGTGAGTTTCCAGCTCTCCCTTGTCATTCCAGCCCAGCACAATCTTGTTATCCACGAGTTTGTGAACCCACTGTTCTTCGGCATTGCGCGTGAATTTACGGCCAATGCTGTCTACCGCAACTTCACTGCTGCGGGCAGATACTGTGGTTCGGATGCCCTGCTTATCCAACTCTGAAATAAAGTGACGGGCAAAGCCATCGCGTTTGTCATCGCTGATCAAGGAGCAGCCGACAAGACTGATATGATCAGGCGAGCCGGCCTGCTTGAAGTCGGTGCGGAACTGTTTCAGTTTCAACGCGAGTTCATCGGCACTATAGCCACTCATGCGAGTGTGGTTCTGTACTGATTCATCACGCCCATGTCCGACGATCTGCCAACGTAATTTGCCAGACAGCGTCGCAGGATCACCATACATCACTCGATATCGGCCATTAGCATCAAGTTGCACAATCACACTGGAGTCTGGGTGCTTACCGGCCAAGCGTGCGGCAGCCTTGGCCGCGACAGGATCATTTTCCGTCTGGATGATGACCTGACCGTTAAAGCGACTGTCACCCCCTTCTGCCTGCGGTTTGACAAAAGCCGGTTCCCAATATTCGACATTCTCGTTGTTAACCACACGGTCAACACCTTCCGGGAGGTTGTCCTTGAGTGGTACTTTCACCTCATGGGTAATTTCAACGCCTGACGGGGTCTTCATGGGTGTTTCATCAAAGACATTCAGATCAAGCATACCCTGCATGGTGGTCTTGTCAGTCAGTGTCGGGCTGTAAGTCGCCAGTACGTTGCCATCCATCACCACCACACGGTTGAAGGTAATTTCACCCGCGTCATTTTTTGGCAGTTTGTAGCTTTGCTCCATATTCAGGCCAGATTTGCCGAAGAAGCGAGTAAGGTAATCACCAAATTTCTCCGCAGACGAGAATTCGACAATACCTGCGTTCGGATCGTAGAAACCATAAACGCGATTCTCACCACTGCCTTTCGCCCATGCAGCCATCGCATGGCCTGGTGCATCCAGCTCAAGCAGAACCGGTTTGCCATCCGCATTTGCGGCAGTCACTTTCCCAATCACGCCATTGACGGTCAAGGCCTGCTTACCTTCCAGCTTCTCCTGCCACACCTTCATAGAAGTGTCATGCATCGGGTTCCGGGCATGAAGAGCAGCCAGAGAACCCAATAATTTACTGGCATTGCCGCGTTCAGTGTCTGAATACAGCTCTGGATTGCTAAGTACTGCAGCCGCAGAATACATTTTTTCCAACAGCTTGCGAGCAACGCCATCCTGACCATTGTTTTCCAGCTGTTTCGCAACCAGAACCAGTTTTGACAATGGATCACAACGCCCGCCAAAACCGTCATTCGACAGGTTCAATAGCAGCAATTGTGGTGCAAGATGCTTGTTCGCCTTGGTGTCAGCAACCCCGGCCGAAACAACGTCATTGAACAGCCGATTGTGTTTCTCCGCCTGAGGCTGGAAGGTCACCTTCAAGGCCCTGCTCTCAATTTCCCAAGCCAGTGAGCCTTTTTGTTCTGCTGTCCAGTTACCTTTAACCAGCAGATCCACCAGTTGTTTGATGTTCATGTCTGAACGGAAACCATCAACGGTCTGCTCTGCATGCCCTTGCTGATAACCGGTAAGGAAGTCTTGCGTCGCACGGATATCTTTCGTTTTACCCGGTGCGCTTTGCTGTGGTTTCAGCGCTTCACCATAGCGCTTCAGATCACTCTTGATACCTTTAAGTGCCGTTGATTCATCCGGCTGACGCTTCACATCAAACAAACCTGTCACAATCTGTTCAGCATATTGGTTCATCAACCGGCCGCTGGCCTCATGACCATAGAAGGTATGTTCACCCGATACCTGATAACCCTCGATAACCAGTTTAGCGCGCAGTTTTTCTCCCGCTTCACCCAAGCCTTCATTATCGGTCAGCAACATGATTGGGGTTTGCTTCGAAATACCTTGCAGGTTTTTCTCTACTGAGAACTGACCATTGACCGATTTTGCCAGTACGCCCGTAATTCCTGCTGGGTTTGGCACTTCGTGAGCAGTAATCGCTTTGGTCATACTTGGCATGGGTCTATCGAGCAGCAAGCCAGAAACGGTTTGTCCGTTCCGTTCGGCATAACGGGCAAGATTAGCCGCAATTGGTCCACCCATAGAATAGCCATGAATAATGATATTTTCCGGCCTGACGCCGCGATCATTAACCAAATAACGGAACATCGTGCGGGCATCATGATACAGCCCTTTTTCGCTCGGACGACCATCACTGGAACCATAACCCCGCATGTTCACCGCGAGCATATCAATACCCTGTTTCTGGTATTGGTTCTGGATGACACTGGCTTGTTCTTCCGCAGAGGAGCCAGAACCATGAATGAACAGAACCACTTTTTTCGCTGCATTCGGCTCGGTTGCTACATCAGGCTTCTGTTCGCCCTGATGGTAATAGCCGGTCAGACGCCCAGCGTCGCCCCGTAACGTGACTTTATCCGCCGTGCCGTTGGTCACAGCAGTGTCCAGCGCCGTTTGAGTGTAATCATGCACATTGCGGCGATCTTCCTTAGCGCCGTAAAGCTCATTGTTCAGGAAGCGGGTTATTGGATTGAAGGGTTCTCTGTCACGCGGTGGTTTGCCGTCGTTGTCAATGGCAACTTTTTCCAGCACGTTGTCTTTTTTATCGGGCTGGCCCAACGCTTCCAGATCTTCACCCACAATGCGTTTCGGCTTATTGGCGATTCTCTCAATCTGTGCTTCTTGCAATTTCTGCGCATAATTGAATAATTCGGTTGGGGTCCAGATACCAAAGTTTGGCCGCCATGTATGACCGATCACTTTATCGGCTCCACCGGCCTTGAGCACTTTGGCTACGATACTTGAACAGTTACCGTTCAATATTTGATAGCGGGCATCAGGGTTCTGGCTGATTTTATCCCATTCTGCCTGCATTGCTGCGGCATCCAAGCCTGCCAGATTGATGCGGAATACACGCCCCTGATCGGCTTCGCTGGCCTTGAAATCCTGAATGTCGCTCAATTCACGTTCGGCAAACTGACGAACGATATTAGTGATGCGTTTTTCAGTCAGCTCAGGCGTGACTTTCTGTTTCGCGGCTGTCCGCAGTGCTTCGGCAAAATCTCGGCCAATGTCCTGCATGTCAATGTTGCCATTTTCCCATTGTTCGATAAACGGTCGGGAAATATGCTCAGGTATACCGGCTGATTTAAGCAGGTTAGGGTTAGCCAGCGCAGACATGGCAAAGCCCTCGCTGATATCCTCGAATTTTGCATCAACGCCTTTGGCAGCCTTTAATTTTTCAATAAATTTCTCCAGCTTGTATGTACCATCCTTCAAGCCAAAGTTATCCCCTTCTTCAGAGGCGACATCAAATTTCAGCGCCTCATTCGGAGAAGCCGGCTGGCTGAGATCACGCCAGCGTAACCTCACGTCTGGATTTTCTTCCGTGGAAACATTAAAAATGTGTCCAGGACTGGTCGATTTACCGCCTTTCGGCCACCAGCTTACATAGTTTTTCTCATTGAAGCCTCCGGCATCTTCTGCGCTAACCTGAATACGTCCTTGCCCAATTTGCAGGGCGGCATGTCCCAGTCGGCTGTGATCGCTCGGTTTCCAGACAAACAGGGTGGCACTGACCGGAGACAGTTGCTGTTCAATTGCCTGATGCACTTTTCTCAAGCCAGACACATCGATGCCGTTGCCATCTTTCGACAAATCGTGGGGCTTCAGGTTTGAGAAGACGGTTTCTGCCACTTCCTGACCATATTCTCTGGTGACAGCTACTTTGATCTGCCTGACCGCTTTTTCCGTCTCTTCCGCTTTCATCACTATCTGAATATTGGATTTACCACGGGTAACAAAATCACCCTGTTCATCAATATAAAGATGCTTCGAATCTTTGAGATTGGCATTGCCGAGTTTGTTATACAACTCGCTGAAACTGCCCTTGCCCGTACTTGTCAGCGTAGGTTCTGCCAGTACCCGCGATTCTTCCATGCGCACATTGATTTGTGACAGCAGGTTTGTCATGGCGGGTAAGCGTTTTGAATCAGGATGCCCTAATAGATAGCCTTCAACTTGCTGGCGCAGGCTGATGAGTTTTTCCACGGCATCCAGGTCATAGTCTGCGCCGTTTTGCAGGGCTTTTTCGTAACTGCCGAACGCTTCCAGTACGTTGCGGTAACTGTCACCAAGGATTTTACCCTTAACGGAAGCCGCATCCTTAAACTCACTGACAGACATCAAGTCAGTCTTCGGTTTGTAGTTCCAACTGCCATCCACTTTTTTAGCCACGATACGGGTACGCCCCTGCTCGTGGGAAACAATCTGGTCTTCCACCAAATACAAGGCATCCGGCAGTTTTTCGTAGTCGTCATAGTTGGCAAGGATGAAACGCTCAATGGTCTTGATCTGAGCCGGATCTTGCGCATCTTCCACCATGATCGTCTTGAAATCATCACCGTCATGACCCGGCCACCGGCGCACTTCAAAGCCTTCATCATCAGCTTCACGTATCAGCAGGTTGCGCTCTGTCCGCAATCCGTAGAATGGCAATGCCTGATTCAACATGTTGTCGATGGCGCTCAGTTTTATGTCGAGATCAATCAGTGTATCCGGCTTATACCCTGTCGGGTTCAGCGTAAGCAGTCTTTCCTGTTCTTCAATGCTGAGAGAATCAAAACGTGCCTTCACAGAAACGCCGGCTTCGGTCAGCCTACGACCAATGGTTTCAGGGGCTGCACCCTGATATTCACGGGCAGGTTTATCCAGCAGGCGGATTTCTCCCACCAGCCCTTCACGCTGCAATTGACGCAATACTGGCAGTTCAACATTCCAGAAGTAGTTGCCAAGACGCAAGCCGCCTTCTGCGATCACATACACATCATCGCGTGATCCGGTGGCATAGAGTGAACTCCAGAACCCGGTGTTGCTCCGTGCTGAAGCATTAATGGCCGTTTGTAATGCGTTATGTTCGGCATTGTCAGAATCGAGATATACGTTGCCCCAACGCATCAGGGTTTTGTTCAGTTCGATGGCAAAAGAGTTACCTTTCACATCAATATCGTAGACCACTTTCTTGCCGTCGGTCTGCACGGCATCAAGAACATTGCGGTATTGCTTGAAGTTTTTGCCAGACCAGAACGACACGATGCTTTTATCACCATGGACAGGCTCAAAACTATAACCATATTGTTCCAGCTTAGAGACGAATTCGACACGCTTATCCCAGTTACAATCAATCGTGGCATCAACGAACAGTTTCGCCAGCGGGGCGACTTGATCTTCCGGCACACTATTGTCAGTCCCCTTAAGGTATCCCTCAACAAAGGTCACCAGTTTCTGTCTGATGTTATCGGGAATATCAGCATCCCCACGATCAAATCCGGGCACCGGAATATAAGTGTCTGTAGCAATGTTGTTGTCACTGTCCAGCCAACGGTAAACATCTGCAACTTTTTGCGCTCTTATGGCAGTGGCAGACGTTTCGGGTACATCAGCGGAGCCCTGCTGAACATGGGTTTCACCCAGCGCTTGCAGGCCACTGAGATCCAGACCTGAAATTTTCGGCGCGTTTCTGACCCATTCGGTAGACACATCTGCGGTCTTGCTGACAGGCTGACTGACAGACGTTTCTGTATAAGCCGATATCAGGGTAGCCCCGGTATTTTTACCGCGTTTTGCTACTTTGATCTGTGAGCCATTCAGTAGTACTTCTTTTGCCTCAGGCAGCCCGTTGAGGTCTTCATCCAGATATTGTAATTCCTGACTGAATCCGGTATTTGTCTCATCTTTCGGTGCAAAACCGATAGGATTATCCGTTTTTACCCGCTCAGGCTGGTTTTCAGCCGCATGGGACTCATAGGCGGTGCCTGACAGACCACTGCCTGCTGCTCCCGCGCGATTCGGTTTGTAGTTGTCACTCTGTTTTGCGGCTTTGGCATCAGATTGCACCCGTGCAGTCTGGCTGTCTGCCGCAGAAATTTCATGTTGACCACGCTGTTCGGCTTTCTGCACTGCGGCTTTAGCATCACTTTCAGCGTGTTCGGCCTGTTTCCTTTGGCTTAAGGCTTGTTGCTTCCTGAATTCAGCATTAGTGCGGGTCTGTTCAATCTCTTTTTGAGACTGTTGCTGGTGTTGTTCGCCTTTGCTGACCCCGGCTTCCGATTTGGCCACCGCATCTTTGAGATCACCAAAACGTTCTGAGGCCGCGCGCTGTGAGCGATCTAACTGCTGTTGTGCTGTTTCGTCTGCACGATTCAGTTGTGTCTGAACCTGTCCTAACAAACCACCCGCAAATTGAGCACGCCACTGTTCACCGGATTTCCCATGATGCTTGCCGTAGCTATCCAGCGCTGACAACCCTTTAGCTTGTTCCGTCAATTCTTTGGTAACAGCTTCGGCTTCATTATTTATTGCATCGCGCTGGTCTTGTCCATTCCCATTCAGAGCCTCCAGATCCGTGGCTTCCAATTGTGCTTGAGAGCCAGAAACGGCGGCCAGTTGTGTATCCCTTTCCTGTTCCAGACGCCGACGATCCGCTTCTACTTTTTCCTTATCCTGTAATGCATTCTGTGCGGCGGCGTCCTGCTGCACATGGTCAGCAATGGTACTGTCTGGCAGCTCAGATTTGGCAACGACATTATCCAGAATGTAGCCCAGACCATCATTTGTGCCTGTGCCTTTAAATTCCAGCCGGTTGCTGCCCGCCTGTGCGGTTAATGACAATGTTTTATTCTGCCATTCCGCGTTACCTGCGGAAATTGAGAAGACGGTTTTTCCGTTCCACAGTACTTCCATACCGTTGTCAGCAGAAATACCGGCGCGTTTTGCAAAATCAAAACTCAGCGTGATGGATTCGTCCACCGTGAGATCACTAATATCCTGATAAATACTGGTATTAGAATCCTTATCAGCATGGGTATAAGCATCGAGTTCACTGACACGTTCGCCATGACCCTCATTACTGAGGCCATAGGACTGTGCAGCATAATAGGCTTCAATACCATTGGTAGATTGCCAGCCGTCTGCGCCCTGCTCAAAGTCTCCATTGACAATTAAATTGCGCGACTGATTAGAACTCAACCGTTTTTCATTGCCCAATGTATTCTGGATACTGTCAGTGTCCGGGGTATCAACGCCCGTCACCGAACCTTTCAGGCTATTCTGCAAATCAGATTTGACCTGCTCCATTTCAGTCAACTGGAAACCCTTCAGCGCGGAAACTTCGGGCAGATTAATTGCACCGCGTCCCTTATGAGTTCCCGATGTGTTGGCTTCGTCGCCATTAACCAGATAGCTAATACCCTTACTGCCCGCCACGCCAAGCAGTGTCTGCTTCACGTTGTCAAATAAGGCACCCAGCTTATTGCTCTCGGTATTACTTTCCGCAACGGCAAGGCTATAGAAATCGCCATTACCCACCTGAATCGCCACGTTATTGCGTGCATAAGAAGCGTTAATGTTTAGACCATCACCCACACGGATATTGGCATTTGCCTGACCTTTCATGACGGAAACATTCAGGCCATCACCCACTCGGGTATTGACGTTGAGTTTGCCCCAGGCCACATTGACGGAAACGCCATCACCCACTTTGGTATTGACATTCAAATCACCGTGAACGGTGGTAACACTCAGGCCATTGCCTACAGTCGTCGTGATGTTGCCCTTACCTTTGGCTGCTGTGACTTGCATGCCATCACCGACTTTGGTGACAATATTGCCCTCACTCCACAGTGCATTGAAACTGTCTCCATTACCGATCTGGGTCACGATATTGGCATCACCTTTGGCAAGTACGACATTACGTCCATCACCCACTTTGGTGATCACGTTGGCTTTGCCCCAAGCGCCCGTGTAATCATCGCCATTGCCCACATGAGTCACAATGTTGGCTTGACCTTGCACTACGGTAACTTCCTGACCATCACCCACTTTAGTGATGATATTCGCTTCACCTTTGGCAAAGTTATAGCGATCACCCTCGCCAATATGGGTCATGATGTTGGCCTTGCCCCAAGCGGCATTGATTCCCAACCCATCACCCAACTTGGTAATGATGTTGGCTTCACCCTTGGCGAACCCGATGGTGGTTCCATCACCAAGATGGGTCATGACGTTGCCGATTTTGGAAATCAGTAAGCCCACGGTGGTTCCGTCACCCACTTTGGTCAGCACGTTGCCTTTGCCAAGCAGCAGAGCGGCTGTGGTGCCATCACCAACATGGGTCACCACGTTGGCTTCAGCAGCCGCAACAACCCCCATGAAATCGTTGCCGACTTTTGTCATGATGTTGGCTTTGCCCAATGCAAGGACGCCAGTCAAACCATCACCGACATGCGTCATGATATTGGCTTTGCCAAACATGGCCGCAAGGGTGGTTCCATTACCCACTTTGGTCATCACGTTGACAGAACCCACAAACAGACCGATGCTGGTTCCATCACCCACATGGGTATAAACGTTGGCTTCACTCACCATCAACGCGGCTGTCAGACCATTGCCGACTTTAGTCAGAATGTTCGCTTTACCCAGCATGGCGGCAAAGGTGTCACCGTTACCAATCTGGGTAAGGATATTGCCCTCGCCAATCATGGCAGAAAGCACTTCACCATGACCGACTTTAGTCGCAATGTTGCCTTTGGCAACCATCAGAGCCACGCTCATACCATCACCAACGTGCGTGAACACATTGCCGGCAGCCAGCATTAATGCCAGTGCGTCACCATCGCCAACTTTGGTGAAGATATTCCCGATACCGCCCATCAGCGCCCAGGCATTTCCCTGACCAACGTGAGTGAAAATGTTACCTGCTCCCACCATCGCCGCGATGGTTGTCCCATCGCCCACTTTGGTGAAAATGTTACCCGCCGCCGCCATCACGCCCAGCGTCTGCCCATTGCCGACATGCGTCAGAATGTTACCAAGACCCAACATGATGCCCGTAGTATCGCCGTTGCCGACTTTGGTCAGAATGTTCGCGCCGCCCAGCAGGATACCGGTGGTTTTGCCATCCCCAACATGGGTCAGAACGTTGGCACCGCCGCCCATGACAGACAATACGTCTCCCTTGCCCTTTTTAGTCAGGACATTGGCACCACCCAGTGCGATGGCTTTCGTGTTGGACGTTTCACGATCATTGCTGATATGGGTAATGATGTTGGCGCCGCCTAACATGCCGGATTCAAGATCACCTTCACCAACTTTGGTCAGAACGTTAGCGCCGCCCAGCAGAATTGAGGAAACATGACCTTTCCCCATTTGAGTCAGGACATTGAAGCCACCAACACCAGACCAGAATGCGTCGCCATGACCGATTTGGGTGTGGGTATTGAAACCACCGCCCATTGAGATACGGCTGTTGCCGTTGCCCTTGTGAATGGAGATATTGCCGACCGCCAGAAGATGGGCGAGATAGCGGCCATCACCGACGCGAACCAGTATATTAGCCGCGCCGCCCGCATTCACGTCCATGTCGCCACGCAATCCTTGATGCAGCAGTACGTTGGCAATGCCGATACCGTTGAAGGTCAGGTTGCCTTCTTTGCCTTTTTTGACGATGACGTTCGCCGCTCCGCCGCCATTAAATTCCGTGTTACCAAACTCAGAAGTATGTTCAATAACATTGGCGATGCCGGCTCCATCAAAATAGACATGACCTCGGGTTACGTTGGATTGGATAACGTTGCCACCACCCTCGCCTGTATACCGGACATCACCGGAACTTTTACCGCTACTCGTCGGCGCTTTGAATAACGCCAGATCACTGTATTCGTGCATGCCAGATACGCGCCCTGAAGCTGTACGTACTGCCTTGGCACTGTAATGAAGATCACTCAGAGTATAGATACCCGCTGGCACGGCTTGATAGCCATTAGCAGAAGAAATATCTTCGTTCGCCAGTTTCGCCATGCGATCTTCCAAACTGAGCCAAGCCTGTGCGTTATATTGCAGCATGCCTGTTTTTGGATCGTTCCTCAGTTCAATAACCACAATTTTGGTGTATTTATCGATTCGCTTGGCATAGATATAAGTGTTCGATTTATGGTTGGATTTCACCACCTGTACATCGGCGGTGCCTCCCTTACCGTCAATCGCATAGCCACCCATTTTAGCATTTGACAATGTGACATCTGCTACATCAACCAGCACGCCATCGCCATGATTCATCCATTGGTCTTCAGCCAGTTTTTCCTCAACAGCGTGAACGGTAACAGATTGCTGGTGTTCAACCGTCAAGTTTGACAGGGTGTAAGCACCGTCAACATTGACGTCCTTAAAACCACCCTGAACAGAGATATCCTGTTTCTCTAAGTCCTTGAGATGGTTCCCTTCCTTATACCAAGACATCGAGTGATAAATCAGTTTGCCGGTTTCAGGATCATTACGGAGCTGAACTTTGTTGACTTTGGTATACATGCCATCCGCAAAGGCAAACAGATAAGTGTTCAGTTCCCCTGCCGATTTAAGACCCGTCACCTGCTGGTTGTAGCCAATCCACTCACCACTCATGGTGGCATTTTTCAACACAATGTCTTCGGCCTTGGCATATTCCATGCCTTCGTTATCGAAGTCAGTGGCCGCTCCCTTACGGGTAATATGGTTATACCCCCCCACGCCGGCAAAACGGATATTACCGTGCGCAACATCGGAATACAGGCTGTTATAACCACCCGCGCCTTCGAACTTGATATCACCTTTGGTTTCAGAATAGACGTCATCTGCCTGACGGGTACGTTCAATACGGTTAGAAGCCCCTGCGCCCGTTAAAGTGACGTTGCCAATTTTTCCTCTGCGGACAAGATTGTTAGCCGCTCCTGCGCCTTCAAAAACAATATCACCACTTTCGACTCTGGAGCTGATGATGTTTGCCGCACCGATGCCTTCAAAGGTCAGATCGCCGTTAGACCCCTGATAACGGTTGAACCATGTGCGATCAATCTTGTTTCCACCCCCCGCGCCGGCAAAGTAGAAATTTCCCTGATTGGTTTCATGCCAGAGTTCGTTATACGCCCCTGCGCCCTTAAAAGTGAAATTTCCTTCCAATCCCTTACGGGTGATGCCATTGTAGCCAGACGCGCCAGAATAATCGATTCGGCCTTTATCACCTGTGTGATTGATTTTCAGTCCACCAGCAGCGCCAGCAAAATCTATCGTGCCATCGCTTGTTTTATTGATGGAGGTATAACCTGAGCCTCCTTTTACCGTCAGAGTACCGCTCGTATCGTTAATATCCAGATACCCGGCCGCCCCCACGACAGTATCGTGCCCCCATGTCGTATTGACTGTTGCACCAACGGAACCCACTACAATGTAATCATTCCCGCCATAGGCGTTAATGACGCCGCCAATGCCGATGGCGTGTATTGTATTTCCATCATTATCATCTTCATATTTACCGGTAAAGGCATATGCCGCACTTCGGTTGGATGATTTTCCCATAAGTAATCCTGGTATTGGGCAGAAAAATTAAACGGTAAACCACTGTACCCGACGGATACAGTGGTCATTTTGTGTGTCCAGCATTCCCCGGACAGTACAGGCTTTTTGCCCCTTCCATGCTGCAAAGACACGCCGGCGAAGATCACGGGCGATACCCTTCGCATGCCCAAAAGGGGCAATCATTTCCGGAAAAAAGATATGCTGTCCTGAACGCCAGTCTTCCTGCGAAATCTCCCGTTCACCGGAAAGAATCGCATCCCGACTGCTATCAGACAAAAAAGCCCAATTACAAAAAGCAACTGGGCGTTGGTGTTCATCTTCGTAATAGCAAAACTGATTGAGCTGGAATGAAGGAAAGATACGCTGTTGCCACTCAGCAACTAAATAGCGTCGGTGTAAGGGTGAATGCTGACAAAGCAACATCACCCCACCTATCATTGCCTGTATTTCAGTGTCACTCAGTGTTGCGGGTTGATGTGTGATCATCATAAGCTAGCAACCATCTGATATGATTTTACTGATACCTGATATTATTTTGATTTTTCCGCGTCGCGGGCTGGGCGTTTTTTAGGCTCAACGGTTTCTGCAACAGCCGTTTCCGGCTCGGCTGGCATTTCACCTTCACTCATTTCAGGTACAGGCAAGAACCCTGCTGCGATCAGCTTATTCATTTCGGCTTCCATCCGAGGGTCTTCAAGCATACTTTTCACCATGGAAACCATATACATAAAGCCGGATGCAGGCATGTGGATCACTTGCTTTAATTGTAATTCCTGATCGTTTTCAGCCAGTATGCCATTTGCCATTCGGTTAGACTCTTGCCCAACAAAATAAAGGGAAAAAACGCCTTTATTATAATTAACACTTGAAATGGTTTGAACGAATTTTTCAGACATATCATTATCCATTAAATAAATTTAAATTTAATGTTGCAAATATATTAAATTTAAACCTAATGTTACAATTATATTAAATTAAATGATTAAAACCCTATATCGTTATGGTTTTATTTATCATTAAATCTCGTTGTTGCGATCAGCTTGAATAGGAAATACTAGGCAAAAACAACATGAACACAACATTTGTTAAAAAATTAAGAATGAGTACACGCAGATTTTGAACGCTGCTCAAACTCAAAATGGCAAATAAAATAGGCTATTAGAAACCAAATAATTTATCGACTGCTTGAACGAAAATATATCTATTTACTTTTTAAAATCAACATATAAAAATAAAAATGTCTGTTTAACCACCGCATTTTGTCCTAATTACCAACCCTGATATCCTCATTGATAACAGATAATACCTTTTATCGTATTTATTAAGATTATCTTATAAAGAAATACCATACTCTTCTTCTGGTTCTTTCCTTAATTTGGGTTTTGGTTTTTATTAAAATAAATTTACCCATATGAATGAAATAGAAAAAACAACAATATCATTAATTAAATTAATAATAATGATATCTAATGGCAAACACACCGTTATACCCGATAAAAACATAAATAATAATGATGATTATCTTTTTACTTTAAATAAATTAAAGAAAGAACATCATATTTCTATTAAAAATAAACGTTCAATAAATAAGAAATTAAACACGTTATCTTTACCCGCTATTCTGTTCGATGGTAATGGAAATCCCTTTATTTTAGCAAAACATGATGAACAGCGAGTGTTGATTCAAAAACCTAATCAGGAAGCGCCTGAGATATTGGATAAAGAAAACTTTATCCGTTTATGGAGCGGACGCTGGATAAAAATAAAACAAAAAAGTAACCAATTTAATATCCGCTGGTTTATTCCCGAATTTATCCGACAAAGGAAAAATCTGACTGAAATTCTGCTGTTTTCGTTCATTTTGCAGATTTTAGCGTTGATTTCTCCTCTGGTCGTGCAGGTTGTCATGGATAAGGTACTGGTTCATCAGGCGTTATCCACCTTAGATGTGTTGATTTTTGGTCTGGTGGTTGCGAGCCTGATTGAAGTGGTTCTGCGTGGACTACGCGAATATCAGTATGCCCATACAGCCAATCGCATTGATATCAAACTGGGGTTAAAGCTGGTTCGGCACCTGCTTGGCCTGCCTTTGCTGTTTTTCAAATCCCGCCAAGTGGGAGCAATTGTGACGCGGGTACGCGAACTCGAAACCGTACGGGAGTTTTTAACCGGTTCCATGTTCACCCTGTGTATTGATGTCCTGTTCATGTTCGTATTTATTTACGTGATGAGCCTGCTATCCGGCACTCTGACTTTACTATTTTTAGCTACCATCCCTTTCTATGGCCTGCTGGCATGGTGGGTCACGCCCAAAATCGAGAAAGCAGTCGAAAAACAATTCACTCATGCTGCGATCAATACCTCTTTCCTGACCGAAACCGTCGCCGGTGCCGAGACACTGAAAAGCCTTGCAGCGGAACCCCGCTTTATCCGGCGCTGGGATAGCCAGACCGAAAATATGGTGAGTACCAGTTATGATGTGCAGCAATGGGATAACCGCTCCAGCCATCTTGTAATGCTGTTACAAAAAGTCACCAGTGCGGCCATTATCTGGCTTGGTGCCTCCGAAGTGCTCTCCCTGCACATGACCATCGGCCAGTTGATCGCGTTCAATATGATGGTAAGCCATACCCAGCAGCCCCTGGCCAAGTTGGTGCAACTCTGGGGGCAATTTATCCGTTCACGCATTGCCATTGATAAACTGGGGGATATGTTGAACCTGCCGACAGAGCAGCAGTCAGGCAAAGAGCGAGTCTCATTGCAGGGTGCTATTTCATTCTCTGATATCGTATTTCGCTATCAGCCCGATCTCTCCCCCACCATCAACCGTTTTACGCTGGATATCCGGGCAGGAGAAACGCTTGGCGTAGTAGGAACATCCGGTTCAGGAAAAAGTACCCTCGCGCGCCTGCTGCTTCGGCTTTATACCCCGGAACATGGCTCCATCACATTGGATGGCATTCCATTGCAGGAGTTCAATATTGAATCTCTGAGACAGCAAATAGGCATCGTGTTACAAGAAAATTTTCTGTTTAATAAAACCGTACATGAAAACATTGCCCAATCACGACCCGATGCTCCTCTGTCTGATATTATTGAAGCGGCCAGTCTGGCGGGTGCACACGATTTTATTCTCAAGCTGCCGATGGGATACGACACCATCATCGCAGAAGGCGGCCAATCCCTCTCCGGCGGGCAGCGACAGCGTCTGGCCATTGCCAGAACCCTGCTGTCTGATCCCACCATTCTGATCCTTGATGAAGCCACCAGCGCACTGGATGATGAGTCACAATCGGTTATTCAATCCAATATGGCAGACATTGCGCAGGGCAGAACGGTCATTACCATCGCCCATCGACTCTCCACAGTACGCCAATGCGACCGAATCATTGTGCTGCACCAAGGTCAAATTATTGAACAAGGTAGCCATGAACAACTGCTACAGCAGGGCAAGCAGTATCGAAAACTCTGGCAATTGCAACAGGAACTGAAACAGGAGGTGACTTCCCATGTTTAAGGCCATCTTACGCAAAGGGATTAAAAACCTGCGTACTCCTTCGCCTCATTATGATTTTTTACCCACACATCTGGCATTGTCACAACGCCCGCCTTCCCCGTTCGCCCGTTATACGGCGATCACTTTGAGTATCGGGGTACTGGTGGTACTGCTATGGGCGTATCTGGGAAAATTGGATGTACAGGCAACCGCCACCGGGCGTCTGATAGCTTCCGGCCGTTCCCAAATCATTCAGGCGTATGAACAGAGCCGTCTGCTCTCTATTCATATTCAAAATGGGCAGCACATTGAAAAAAATGCCCCTCTGCTTACGCTGAATACGCTCGGCGTTAATCAGGACGTTACACGCCTGCTTGAACAACGTGAATATCTGACCGAAGAGAAAATCCGCTATCAGGCACTGCTTGAGAAACATGATCCCGAATCACTGCCTCTCTTTCAGCAGCAGACTCTCTCCCAACAAGAAAAAATCCAGGCGCATTACGAGCACGAAAAGCATGAATTCGATGCCATTATCACCAATCTTTACGCTGAAATGAACGTCAATCTCTCTTCTCAAAAAGCCAAAAACGGGGATATTCAGGCTCTGACCAACCTGCGTGAAAATATCAATCAACGCTTAAAGGCACGAAAAATATTGAGCCAGAAGCAGGTGATTAGCCGAGTAGAATATCTGGAACAGGAAAAAGAATTGCTGGAAACAGAACGGGTGATCGCGCAACAAAAAGCAGAACTAGGCATCTTGATGACCCAATACAAGAGTTTGGAAGAGCGGTTAAAGGGGATCAACACGCAAAAAGAGCGGGAATGGTTTGAGAAAAAAAAGCAGGCAGAGATGCAACTGGGCGTGCTGAAACAAGAACTTTCAAAAATGCAGGAACGAGAAGCCCTTGAGATCGTGCGTTCCCCTGTGGCGGGTACGGTTCAGCAATTGAGTGTCCATACCCTCGGCGCGGTTTTACAGCCTGCACAGAATTTGATGGTGATTGTACCGGATGACCATGTGCAACTCGCGGAAATCCAGATCCTGAATAAAGATGTCGGGTTTGTCCGCCCCGGCCAGCATGTGACGGTTAAAGTGGATGCCTTCCCTTATACCCGCTATGGCACCATCGAAGGCGAACTGCTCAGTATTTCACGGGATTCCACGACCGATGAGCGCCTGGGTCTGGTTTTTCCAGCGCAAATCAGCCTCAGACAGAACAATATCATCGTTGATGGTAAGCCTGTCGAAATCACCGCCGGGATGTCCATCACCGCAGAAATCAAGACCGACCAACGACGAGTGATTGATTACCTGCTCAGTCCGATTCAGGAATATCAGTCTGAAGCGTTGAGGGAAAAATAATCATGGTTGACGCATTTTCCTTTACGAATGATGCAGGCACGGAAGACCTCACCAATAATCACGCACTGGATTGTGTCACCTATCTGGGAACACAATTTCATAAGGTCGCCTCCGTCAGACAATTGCATCATGCGTTGGGTCTGGATTCTCTGACACTGACAGACTGGCAGCTACGCGAGGCTATCGATGCCATCGGCCTGCACAGCAAATTTGATCGTCTGACAGCCGATACCGCAGCCACGTTGCCTTTACCGGCACTGATTGAATTGGATCAGTGCTGGTGGGTGCTGCTCGAAATCAGCCCAGACCAATTTACCGTGCTCAATCCCATCACGGAAAAACAAGAAATACGCCCATTACACGGCACACAGACGGAACCTGACGAAGCTAAACACAGTGAGTATAAAATCCTGCTGGTGGCAGATAAATCCCTGACCAAACAGCAAGTTAAATTCGGTTTGAGCTGGTTTTACCCTTCGATTTTCAGGCAGAAAAACCAGTTGCGGGATATTTTCCTGTTCGCCATTGTGCTGCAACTTTTTGCGCTGGCGTCTCCTTTGCTGTTTGAAAATGTCATCGACAAAGTACTGGTCGGACGCAGCTTATCCAGCCTGCATGTTCTTGGTCTGGCGATTCTGGCGCTAGCCGTGGCAGAACCCTTGTACGGTTTTCTGCGCAATACCGTGTTCGGACATATGGCAAGCCAGATCAACGCGGAACTCTCCGGCAGGCTTTACCGCCATCTGGTGGGATTACCCCTGCCCTATTTCAAGCAACGCCAAACCGGACAAATTATCGCGCGCGTCAGAGAAATGGCACAAATCCGCCAATTCCTGACCGGCTCCACCCTGATGTTGCTACTCGACCTGATCTTCATCATCCTGTTCCTTGGCGTCATGTTCCATTATTCCACCCTGCTGACTTGGATCGTAATCAGTTCGCTGGCACTCTATTTCCTGCTTTGGATCGCCATCGGGCCTGTCATCCGACGCAAGGTAGAAACTGAATATGAAGCCGATGCCCATGCCACCAGTTTCCTGACGGAATCCGTCATGGGCATCGAAACTATCAAGACCACGGCAACGGAAAAACGCTTTCTGTACCAGTGGCAAAAAGTGTTAAGCCAGCAATTGATCCAGCGTTTTTCCGCCCAGAAAAGTGGGCTTGCGGCCGGACAGGGGATCGCGTTGATCCAGAAAATCGTGGCAGCATTACTGCTATGGTGGGGGGTCAGAAGCGTTCTTAACGGCGAATTATCCCCCGGGGAGTTAATTGCCTTCAATATGCTGGCAGGACACGTCACCCAGCCGATCTTACGGCTGGCGCAAGTCTGGCAGGATTTCCAGCATACTTTGATCGCTTTGCGACGGGTCGGCGATATTCTTGATGAGCCAATGGAGAGTAGCAAACAGGGGCTGGCAGCTTCCCCTGAACTTGCCGGCCAGATTGAGTTCAGGAATATTCGCTTCCGCTATCACACAGATACGCCCGAAGTACTGGCAAATCTGTCACTGACCATCAAAGCGGGCGAATTTATCGGCATAACGGGGCCATCGGGTTCAGGTAAAAGTACCCTGACCCGGTTGTTACAGCGTCTGTATGTGCCACAGCATGGTCAGGTTCTGGTCGATGGTATGGATTTGGCGATCGCCGATCCCGTATCACTCCGACGTAACATGAGCGTGGTATTGCAGGAAAGCATTCTGTTTTCCGGCAGCATTGCGGACAATATCCACCTGTGCAAACCCAATGCCAGCGATGAAGAAGTCTACCGGGCGGCGACCTTGGCGGGTGCAACTGACTTCATCAATGAATTTCCGCATAAATTTGCCCATCCTGTCGGGGAGAAAGGAAGTAACCTTTCCGGTGGGCAACGGCAGCGTATCGCATTGGCAAGGGCCTTGTTGAATGATCCCAAAATCCTGATTCTGGATGAAGCGACTTCCGCGCTGGATTATGAATCTGAGGCTGCCATCATGAGCAATCTGGACGAAATCCGCCGTAATAGGACGGTCATCAGCATTGCCCATCGGCTGAACACGATCCGCCATGCGGATAAAATTTTTGTTTTAGATCAAGGAACAATCGTCGAATCGGGCTCCCATGATGACCTATTGCAACAACACGGCCTGTATGCACAACTTTGGTATCAACAAACAGAGTGACTATCACGATAGAAAATTCATTGAAGACATGAGACTTGTTTCGTTTTAAAATTAATTTCGTAACGAAATTAACACAACATAACAAAATGTTCTTAAGGAAGAGAATATAACTATGAAACAATTATCTATCACAGCCCTGGTCTTTTCTCACACCTCGGTGACATCGGTTGCTATGCCGATTGAAATACTCACCATCGCCGCCAATGCCATTGGCGGCCCCATTCCCCATGTCCGCATTATCTCGCCAGCAAGTCAGGAAATGAACGGAACCAATAGTCTGTTGACTGAACCCGCCCCGACTTCCCATTCCGATCTCTATCATGGCCAACAACCCGATATTATTCTGGTTGGCTCTCTGGGTTTCCCGGTATGGCAGCCGCAATACTGCTCACCGGAAATAATAGAGTGGCTCAGAGCGATGGATGAAAAGCACATTCCTATCGTTTCAGTCTGCTCAGGCACATTCATCCTTGCCAAAGCCGGGTTACTGAAAACCAGCGCAACAATCCACCCTCATTTTTCCCGCGAATTCAAAGATCTATTTCCCCATATTCCCCTGTATACCGACAAAAAAATCACCCGTGACAATAACCGTTTCTGCATTTCCAGCGCCTATGGGTGCAGCAAAAGTATGATGAGTATTGTTGAGTTGATTTACGGACAATATGCCAGAGAACAGTGTGCACAATTCTTGTTTGGCGAAAATGACCCCAAAGTTTCGTCTGATTCCGTCAGTTTTGCCCCTTATCGTCAACATTCAGATTCTCTCATCCACAAATTGCAAGATTGGATGCACACCTCACCTTCCGAAATTTTATCCGTGGCCGATTTAGCCAACAAAATTCACCTTTGTGAACGACAAATGAAACGGCGCTTCAAAATCGCCACCGGAAAAACTCCCATCCAGTACATCCAGCAGATACGTCTGTTACAGGCCAAGCACTGGCTGGAAAAGTCTCAGAAAACCATCGAAGAAATCAGCCATGAAGTCGGTTACGAAGATACCCGTTATTTCAGGGAGTTATTCAAACGCTGCAATGGTCTGACGCCGAAAGAGTATCGCCAAAAATATCACCATAGTGGGAGTTTTTCTGCGGGCTAACATTGCACTCCGTAAATAATCAGCAACACTGATCAGTGTTACATTTAATTATCGTCTGATTAATCACGCTATAAGGCGAATACCATGTTAAAGCGTAAGTACCTGACGCAATCTGAAATTGAAATGTTGCTGACTGAATTAGGCAAACATACTCATGCGGCACGTAATATCTGCATGATGTTTATGGGTTTTATTCATGGTTTTCGGGTGTCTGAACTCCTCAGTCTGAAGCTGTCAGATGTAGATTTGGACAGCCGCAGCCTGCGCGTACAACGCCTGAAAAATGGCTTTTCCACCATCCACCCAATGGTCTCCCGTGAGATTCAGCTTATACGTCAATGGCTAAAGGAACGACCGAATTATTTGCCAAAGACACCACAGGCCAACAACGAAACCCCCGACTGGTTATTCCTGTCCCGTACCGGTCAGCGGATGTCACGCCAGCAAGTGTATAAAATCATCCGCCAGACCAGTTTGAAGGCAAAATTGTCGATTTGCGCGAATCCGCACATGCTCAGGCACGCCTGCGGTTATGCACTGGCAGACAATGGCGTAGACACACGGCTGATTCAGGACTATTTAGGGCACAGAAACATCCGTCATACCGTGCGCTACACCGCGAGTAATGCGGGTCGCTTCGAGACAGTATGGGACGGGAAAGGAAAACGAAAA